>NZ_JBHXLO010000016.1:136206-195322 GCF_042721395.1 Lentzea sp. NPDC058450 | reverse complement strand
GTGTCAAACGGACGAAGAGCGTGTCCGTTTGACACCCCTCCTCTGATGCAGCAAGAGCTGTGGCACGACTCGTGACGAAGCCACCCCACCCAGGCTCCTCGAGGAAAGACGGCTCGCCTTCGGCTTCGCTGGAGTGTCAGACCTCGTCGGTACGTTGGGTCGCGGGGGTCCCCAGCTCGAGGGGACTTCTGCGCGAGCGTGCCGCTAGGCCTTCTTCAGCGGGCGGGCTCCCAGCTCGTCGGCCAGGAGCTTCAGCATCACCGACTCCGGGTCGTTCGTCTGGCTGACGATCACCGTGTCCGGGTCTGCCGGGCGAGCGGCCTCCGCCAGCATCGCTTCCTCGTCGTCCGGCTCCGGCGGGAGGGGGTCGTCGGGCTCTGGCGGCTCCGGCGGGGGTGGGACGTCGTCCGCCGGTGGGCGCGGGGCTTGGGGTTGCTGGGGTTCTGGCTGGGGGCGGGCCGGCTGATTGGCCTGGCTCGGGCGGGTCGGGGCCGGGCGGGCCGCCTTGGGTGCGGTTGCCGCCTGGGGGGTGGCGCCCGGGGTGCCGTGGGTGCAGCGGACCTGCCAGGTGCCGCCCAGGACCGAGGACAGCGCGGTCGCGATCGCTTCCGTGTTGCGGGACTCGGCCAGGCGGCGGGCCAGCGGGGCCGAGGTGTGGGTGATCGTGACGACGTTGCCGTCGACCTCGCTGACCATCGCGTTGGTCAGCATCGCCTCGGTGCTGCGGCTGGTGGAGCGGACGGCCGCCAGCAGTTCCGACCAGATTCGGCGGACGGCTGTCGCGTCCATCTCCGTGGTGGTCGGGGCGGCGGCTGCGACTTCGGCCGGTGCGGCCGGTGCGGCCGGTGCCACGGCGGCGGGAGCTGCGGGAGCCGGGGTCGCCTGAGGTGCGGGAGCCGGGGCCTGCGTCGGCCTGGCCGGCGCCGCGACCGGGGCCGGGGTGGCCGCTGCCGGTGCGGGCGCTGCGGCCGGAGCGGGTGCCGGGGTCGGTTCCGCCGGCTGCTGGGAGCGGCGGGTGAAGACCGGGCCGCCGCCTCCTGCGGGAGCGCCGCCTGCCGACGGAGCAGCGCTCGCGGCCGGGGCGTCGCCGGACGCGGCCGCGATGGTGGCCGGGGGGCGGCGTTCCAGTTGTTCGAGGCGTTGCAGGAGTGCTGCTTCCGACTGGCTCACGGACGGGAGCAGCATTCGGGAGACGAGGAGTTCGAGGAGCAGGCGCGGGGCGGTGGCTCCGCGCATGTCGACGAGGCCCTGGTGGACGATCTCGGCGTAGCGGGTGAGGGCTGCCGGGCCGATTCGTTCCGCCTGGGCGGCCATCGTGGCCAGCTCGTCCTCCGGGGCGCTGACCAGGTTGCGGTCGGCGGCGTCCGGGACGGCGCAGAGCAGGACCAGGTCGCGCAGGCGGTCCAGGAGGTCCGAGGCGAAGCGGCGGGGGTCGTGGCCCGCGTCGACCAGGCGGTGGATGGTGCTGAAGACGGAGGCGCCGTCGCTGACGGCCAGGCCGTCGACCACGTCGTTGATCAGGGCCGAGTCGGTGACGCCCAGGAGGGTGATGGCGCGCTCGTACTTCACTCCGTCGGGGCCCGCGCCGGAGAGGAGCTGGTCCATGACGGACTGGGTGTCACGCGCCGAGCCGCCGCCGGCCCGGATCACCAGCGGGAAGACGGCGGGCTCGACGGCCACGCCCTCCGCGGCGCAGTTGCGTTCGAGCAGGCTGCGCATGACGCCGGGCGGGATCAGGCGGAACGGGTAGTGGTGCGTGCGCGAGCGGATGGTCGGGAGGACCTTGTCCGGCTCGGTGGTGGCGAAGATGAAGATCAGGTGGTCCGGCGGCTCTTCGACGATCTTCAGCAGGGCGTTGAAGCCCTGCGTGGTGACCATGTGCGCCTCGTCGATGATGAAGACGCGGTACTTGGCCTCGGCCGGGGCGTAGAAGGCCTTGTCGCGGAGTTCGCGCGCGTCCTCGACACCACCGTGGGAGGCGGCGTCGAGCTCGACCACGTCGACGCTGCCGGTGCCGTTGGGGGCGAGGCCGATGCAGCTGTTGCACTCGCCGCACGGGTCGGGCGTCGGGCCCTTCACGCAGTTCAGCGAGCGGGCGAGGATGCGGGCCGACGACGTCTTGCCGCAGCCGCGGGGGCCGCTGAAGAGGTACGCGTGGTTCACCCGGCCCGCCGCCAGCGCGACGCGCAGCGGGTCGGTCACGTGCTCCTGGCCAACGACCTCGGAGAACGTGGCCGGGCGGTACTTGCGATACAGAGCGAGGGCCACGCCCGGAACAGTACCGGTGGCCACCGACACAAAAAGGGGACCCCGTGCACCCACCAGAGCCCGCTTATCCTTGCTGCCTTCCGGCCCTGGGGAGGTTCGCGAGATGTGTGCCGCACGAGGTCCGACACTAGTGTAGCGAACGATCAGTTTCGAACGTGTGTTCGAGTTGCCCACAGTGTTGTCCACAACTGTGGACAGCCGGGCACACACTTACTGGACACCCGTCCTGCACACTGATCCACATGCGCAAACCGGGCCTGATCGTGGCCGTTGTCGTCATCGTGGCCGCGGCCGCGGTAGTCGGAGTCCTCGTCTACAAGGACAACGCCGACTCGGAACCGAAGCGCGCGACGGACGTCACGGTGTGGCCGACACCCCAGACGATCGAACGCGTCACGGCGGACGTCCCGATCCCCGCGTCGGTGAGCGTCGAGGGCGACGCCGAGGCGGCCACGAAGCAGCTCGTCGAGAAGGCGCTCGCGGGCGGTTCCGGCGGCGGCGCGCTGAAGATCAGGTTCAGCACCGACAAGGGGCTGTCGGCCGAGGCGTACCGGATCACCGTCGGGTCCGCCGAGGTCAGCGTCGCGAGCGCGGACCCGGCCGGCGCTTTCTACGCCGCGCAGACCCTGCGCCAGCTGGTGCGGCAGGGCAAGCTCGCGGGCGTCAAGATCGACGACCGGCCGTCGCTGCCGCGGCGCGGGATCGTCGAGGGCTTCTACGGACGGCAGTGGACCTACGCCGAGCAGCAGGCCCAGCTCGACTTCGCCGCGTCGGTGAAGTTCAACTCCTACATCTACGCGCCGAAGGACGACCCGTTCCACCGCGACCGCTGGCGCGAGCTGTACCCGGAGGACCGCCTCGCCCAGATCGCCGACCTGGCCAAACGCGCCGCGGACCAGCACATCGAGTTCACCTACTCCCTCGCCCCCGGCCTGTCGATCTGCTACTCGAGCGGTGCCGAGCGCGACCTCGTCCTGGCCAAGCTCAGCCAGCTGCACAAGGCGGGCCTCAGGTCGTTCGCGCTGCTGCTGGACGACATCGACTACGGCAAGTGGAACTGCGCGGAGGACCAGGCCGCCTACGGCCCCCCGAGCAAGGAGAACGCCGCGAAGGCGCAGAACGACCTGCTCAACGACACCGCGGCGACCATCCGCAACGAGCTGCCGGGCAGCAAGGCGCTGATCACCGTGCTCACCGAGTACGGCGACATCGACCCGACCCCGTACAAGAGGGTGTTCCGCGACAACCTCGACAAGTCCGTGGTCGTGATGTGGACCGGCACGGCCGTCATCCCCGCGACGATCACCCGCGAGCACTCGCGGCGCGCCGAGCAGCTGTGGGGCCGCAAGACGCTGATCTGGGACAACTACCCCGTCGCCGACTACCCGATCGCCAAGGGCCGGCTGCTGCTCGGCTCGTACTCCGGCCGCGAACCGGGCCTGAGCGTCGTCGGCCTGCTCAGCAACCCGATGAGCCAGGCCTACGCGAGTCGCGTCGCGATGTTCGAGATGGCCGACTACGCCTGGAACGACGCCATGTACGACGAGGACGCGTCGGAGCTCGGTTACGCGAACATCCTCGCCAACGGCGATGAGCGCGTGCGGATCGCGCTGCTCTCGTTCTTCGACATGAGCTCGTGGACGGCTCCGCGCCTCGCCGACGAGCTCAAGGAGTTCGAGGACCAGTGGCGGTCGGGCGACAAGAAGGCCGCCGTCGCGAAGCTGCGGACCTACGCCGACGTGCTCGCCACCGCCCCGAAGACGATCCGGGACAAGATCGACAAGGGCTTCGTCACCGACTCCGAGCCCTGGCTCGCGCAGGCCGAGCTGTACGGCAGGGCGTTGCAGGCCACCGTCGACGGACTGGACGGCCGGCGCGAGCGGTTCGCCGAGTCCGCCGAGATCGCGAAGCAGCTGAACAAGGAGCTGAAGCTCGGCGACGGCACCCTCGACAAGTTCCTGACCAAGGCGCCGAACCTCTAACTCGAACGTGTGTTCGAGTCGTCCACAACGTTGTCCCCACCTGTGGACAACTTCCGGCCCGTGGCGAGAAGCAGCAGCTCAGGGGCCGGAAGGTCGGGGATTCCGGTGTCGCGGAAACGCTTGCGCGCGCCCCAGAACGGGCTCTTCAGCACGTGCTCCAGCGCGGCCTGGGCCGGTTCGAGGGGCATCTCGCGGACGCGGCCGAGCGGGCGGGCGACGTCCTGACCGTGGACCAGGAAGTCGACCAGCGGGTCGATCGGCGCGGCCATCGGGGCGCGCTTCGGGGAGGCGGCGGTCTCGCGGATCTGCTCGATCAACTCCGATCGAGTGAACTTCGCGGCGATCGCCCGGGCCTTCAGGTCCTCCATGCGTTCCCAGTCGAACCGCGCCTTCACGATGCCGGTCAGCACGTCACCCCAACCGGTGCGGGTCGACGTGGTCAGGTGGGCGGCCATCGTCTGCACGGTCCAGCCGGCGCAGAGCGTCTCGCGCTGCCACTCGTCGGCGGTCAGGTCCTCGAGGAGGTCCGCGACGCCCAGGCGTTCGGCCTCCAGCCACTTCATGATCATGATTGCTCCTCGACGGCCGCGAGCCTGCGGCGCAGGAAGTCCTGTTCGGAGTCGGTGCCCGCGAGTGCGATGGCCTCGCGGTAGGCCTGGGCGGCCTCGGCGTCGCGGCCCAGGCGGTGCAGCAGGTCGGCGCGGGCCGCGCGGAACGGGTGGTAGTCGCGCAGCCGGGGTTCGCCGGCCAGCGCGTCGAGCAACGCGAGCCCGGCGGCGGCCCCGTCGCGCATGGCGATCGCGGCCGCCCGGTTCACCGCGACCACGGGTGACGGCGCGAGCTTCGTCAGCACGTCGTAGAGCGCCACGATCTGCGGCCAGTCCGTGCTCGCGAAGTCCGCGGCCTCGTCGTGCAACGCGTTGATGGCCGCCTGCACGCCGTACGGACCGAATCCGCCCGTCAGCGCGCGCTCGGCCAATGCGCTCCCCTCGGCGATCATGTCGCGGTCCCAGACCTGACGGTCCTGGTCCTCCAGCAGGTCGCCACGGGTGTTGCGGCGCGCGTGGATCAGCAACATCAACCCCAGCAGCCCCGCGACCTCGCGTTCGGGCAGCAGCCCGTGCAGGATCCTGGCCAGCCTGATCGCCTCCTCCGCCAGGTCGTCGCGCTGCGCCGCGTACCCCTCGGTGAAGATCGAGTAGACGGCCTGCAGCACGCCGGGCAGGCGTTCCGGCAACTCGTCCGGGTCCGGCACGCGGAACGGGATGCGCGCCTGGCTGATCTTCTTCTTGGCGCGCACGATCCGTTGCTGCATGGTCGGAACCGGCACCAGGTAGGCCCGCGCGACCTCGGGCGTCGTGAACCCGGCCAGGCACCGCAGGACGAGCGCTCCCCGGTCCTCCTCCGCGAGCGCGGGGTGCGCGCACGTGAAGAACAACTCCAGCCGCTCGTCCGGCAGCGCGTCCCCCACCGGCGCGTCCGCCCGGTCCACCTCGACCTGGAGGATCGCGAGCCGAGCCGCGTGCACCTGGTCGCGCCGCAGCCGGTCGACGGCCTTTCGGCGCGCGGTCGTGAGCAACCACGCGCCGGGCCGGTCCGGCACCCCGTCCACCGGCCAGTGCCGCAGCGCCGCCTCGATGGCGTCGGAGGTGACCTCCTCGGCCAGGTCGAGGTCGCGGAAGCGCTTGACCAGGGTGGCGAGCAGCCTGCCGCGCTCCTCCCGGAACACCTGCTCGACGTTCATCGGCTCAGAAGTCGAACTCGGCGATCGGCCTGACCACCACGGCCCCGCCGTCCCGCGACCCGGGACACTTCGCGGCCCACTCCAGCGCCGCGTCGAGGTCGGGCACGTCGATGACGTCGTACCCGCCGAGCACCTCCCGCGTCTCCGCGAACGGTCCGTCGGTGACGCTGCGCCTGCCGTCCTGTCCGACCTGGACGGTGGTGGCGGTGACGAGGTCCGCGAGCGAGTGGCCGGAGACCAGGACACCGGCGTCCTTCATCTCCTTCTCGTAGGCGATCCAGTCCTCGACGGTGCAGGTCGCCTGCTGGTCAGAGGCCGCGTAGATCAACAGCATGTACTTCACGTTCGTCCTCCTCGGTCCGGTCTTACGGGATCACGACGAGCAGGCCCCCGCCAGATCGACACGGCCGCCGAACTTTTTTCGGCGACCCCCGTTTTGGGTCTCGGAACACCCGTCCGGTAAGGTTCTCCACGGAGGATTCGCATAGCGGCCTAGTGCGCACGACTGGAAATCGTGTTGGGTTCACCCCCTCACGGGTTCAAATCCCGTATCCTCCGCTCGCTGCAGAAGGGCGCCGATCTTCAACGGTCGGCGCCCTTCTGGCGTTAACGTTGCATGATGCTGCCTGAAGACCTGATGCTGCTGTTCATCGACGAGACCGACGGGCGCGTCCTGCTGGATTCGACGTCGATCCACAACGCGCTGGCCGGGGCGGTGCTGCTGGAGCTGGTCAACTCCGGGCGCGTGGCGTTCGAGCCGGACGGCAAGAAGCTCGCGGTGGTCGACCCGACGCCGTTGCGCAGCGAGTTCCTGCAGGAGTCGGTGACGCGCATCAACAAGCCGATGAAGCCGCAACGCGCGGTGGAGCGGTTGCGGAACCACGTGCGGGACAACGTGATGGCGCAGCTCGAAGGCCGTGGGGTGCTGACGGTCGAGAAGACCAAGAAGCTCGGCATCTTCCCCAGCAAGCGCTACGTGATCCAGGATTCCAAGGCGGTCAGCGAGATCCGTGACCGCGTGGGCAACGTGGCGCTCGGGTACGCGGCGCCGGACGACCGCACGGGCTCGCTGATCTCCTTGCTGTACGCGGTGAAGGCGTTGCACAAGGTCTTCAAGGGCGACAAGCGCGAGATGAACGCCCGCGCCAAGGAGATCGCCGCCGGGAACTGGGCGGGCGACGCGGTGAAGAAGGCGTTGGAGGCGGTGCACGCCGCGGTCATGGCGGCCGTGGTGGCCTCGACGGCGGCGACGGCTTCCACCGGCGGAGGTTCCAGCTGATGCTGCACAGAGAGCTGATGCTGCTGTTCATCGTTCCGGAGACCGGGCGGCTGCACGTCAGCTCGTCGGCCGCCGAGAACGCGCTGGCGGGCGCGGTGTTGATCGAGCTGGTCAACTCCGGGCGCGTCGCGTTCGAGCCCAACGGCAAGAAGATGCAGGTCGTCGATCCGTCGCCGGTGAACGACCCGGTGCTGAACCACGCGCTCGGCCTGCTGACCAAGCCGTTGCGGCCGCAGTCGGCGGTCGAGCGGGTGCGGAAGCGGTTGTGGGACAACGTGCTCCGGCAGCTGCAGGACGCCGGCGCGATCAGGGTCGAGCCGCGGAAGGTGCTCGGGATCTTCCCCGCGAAGAGCTACCCGATCGTCGACGAGGCCGGGGCGGAGAGGCTGCGCAAGGACGTCGGCGAGGTCGTGGCGGGGTATCGGGGTGCCGACGCGCGGATCGGGTCGCTGATCACGTTGCTGTACGCGGTGGACGCCGTGCACAAGGTGTTCGCCGGCGACAAGCGCGAGATCAAGCGGCGGGCCAAGGAGATCGCGCGCGGCAACTGGGCGGGCGACGCCGTTCGCCGTGCGGTGGAAGCGATCCAGGCCGGGGTGACCGCCGCCGCCACGGCTGCCGCTTCTGGGGAGTGAACGCGGAAGTGGCCGCCACCTCGAGCTGAGGTAGCGGCCACCTGGTGCCGTGCCTACTTCTTCAGGCAGTCGAGGATGTCCTCGATCGCGAACACGATCTTGTCGACGTTCGCGTCACCCGTGGACGGGCGGGCGCGGACGATCTGCGGGTCGTGGTCGCTCGCCTGGTCGGCGAACTCGGCGTTGATGTGCACCACGTCGTAGCTGAAGCGCGTGATGTTCTTGCTCATCACGAGGTGGTCCAGCGTCTGCGAGTTGCCCTCGAAGACGTAGCTGTACCGCTCGTTGACGGGCAGCGTGTCGATCAGCGCCTTGAGGTTGCCGTCACCGGTCAGCGTCTTCAGCGCGGGCGAGAACTGGTAGTCGTTCAGGTCGCCCGCGAGCACCACGTTGGCGCCCTTGTCGATCGCGCGGATCTGCTCGGTGAACGTCTTGAGCGCGGTGGCCTGCTTGGCGCGCTGCACCTCGGACGTGCGGTTCGGCGGCTGGTTGCGGCCGTGGATGGCCTCGTCGCCGCCCTTGGAGTTGAAGTGGTTCGCGACGACGAAGACCGTGCGGCCGCGGAACTTGAACTCGCCGGCGAGCGGCTTGCGACTGCTGGCCCACGCGTCGTTCAGCGGGTCGATCCGGCCCGGTGACACGGAAAGCGCGGCGCGGCCGTTCTTCTTCACGACCTGGACGGGCGTCTGGAAGTCGCCGCCCGGACGGTCCACGAAGGACACCCGCTGCGGGTTGAAGAAGAAGCCGACGCGGATGTTGCCGCCGGGCTCGCCGCCGTCCTTGAGGTTCTCCGGGTCGATCTGCCGCCACTGGTAGCGCGGGCCGCCCTTGGCGAAGATCGTGTCGGAGAACTTCTGCAGCGTCTGGTCCGCCGCGACGACGCCGTCGTTGGTGGCGCCGTTGTTGTCCTGGATCTCCTCCAGCACCACGACGTCCGGGCTGCGCAGGTTGGTCGTGACGCCGTCCGCGAGCCGGTCGAACTTCTCCTGCGGGTCGGACGGGTCGAGGTTCTCGACGTTGTAGGTCGCGACCGAGAGCTCGGACTCCTTCTGCTGCGCCGTGATCTCACGCTGCAGGTTGGACGACACGTGCTGGCCGAGGTTCAGCGCCGCCAGCGTGTAGCCGCCGAAGTTCGTGTACTCGATGGCACCGACGGTCGCGCCGGCGAACACGTCACCGACGTTCGCGGCGGGCAGCGTGCCCGCGGTCTTGATCTTCAGGCGACCGCTGTTCTGCTGGTCGTAGCTCGGGTAGGTGGTGCCGCCGCGCAGGTTCTTGTTCTGGTCGGGGTTGACCGTCACCCAGACCTCGCCGAACGCGTTGCTCGGGCCCACGACGCGGACGTCGTCGACCTGGACCAGCGTGCCCTCGAGCGACTCGAACAGGTCGAGGCCGTACTTCGCGGGCTCCAGCGGGAGCTGCTCGATGCTGCCGCCGGGCGCGGGGAGGTAGCCCGCCGGGACGTTCTTCACGACGACCGGCGCCGGGACGGGGTTGCCCTTGGAGACCGTGATCGTGGTGGGCGTGGTGATCTCGGTGAGGGTCTGGTTGGAGCCCGTCTCACCGCCCGGCCGGTACTCGGCGATCGTGCCGCTCACGACGACGCTGTCGCCGACGGCCACGGTCGGCGCGGTGCCGCCGGTGTAGACGAAGACGCCCTCGCTGGTGCGCGGGTCGTTGTCCGGAGCGGTGTCCTGGATCCAGAAGCCGCGGTCACCCGTGGCGCGCGTGCCGGTGACGACGCCGGGGACGTTGGTGACCTTCTGGCCGACCAGCGGCGAGACGCGCGTGACGCCCTGGATGTCGCGGATGCGCTTGTCGCCGGGGGTCGGGTCCTCGGGGTCGGGGTCCGGGTCGCCGCCGCCCGGAGTCGTCTCGCCCTTGGAGTTGACCGGGGTGGGGGCGCCGGTGGTGAAGTCCGCCGAGTTGTCGTCGGTGTCCGGGAGACCGGCCTTGCGCGACGCCGAGGTGGTGTTGCTGAGGGCGGCCGTCGCCGTGGTTTCGCGGACAGCCGCCGTGCCGAAGCCGACGAGGTCCTTGATGCGCGTGTCGGCCGCGCAGTCAGCCGCCGTCTTGCAGGTGAGCGGCGTGGTGCCGTCGACCAGCGCGATGGTGCCGCCGGTGGCGCTCATGGCGATGGTGCCGGTGGCGTCCGGGGTCGGCAGCGCGACCGTGCCGCCGGTGCCCTTGGCCTCGGCGACGAGGTACGTCTTGCCGGGCGCGACCGAGCCGGTCAGCGGCGTGACGCCCCACTGCGTGCTCGCGCCGGGGCTGGCCGAGATGTACTGGACGCTGAAGCCGTCGAGGGAGACCGGGGTCGCGCCCTTGTTGGCGAGCTCGACGAAGTCGTTGGTCAGCGTGGCGCCGGAGTTGCCGCCGCCTCCGTAGACCTCGGAGATCAACGCGTCGGTGCTGGGTGCGGCGACGGCGGGGACGGCGGCGAGCACGAGTGCCGCCACCGCTGTCCCGACGACGGGCAGGGTGGGTCTCAAAACTTCCTCCAGGGGATGCGGCGGACCGACGCATCTTTCCTCGATCGAGTGAGCTTTGGTAGCCGTTGTTACTAACGGTTAACCGGTTGGCCCATCAAACATCACTCGAACAAGTGTTCGATCATGGTGTATGCTCGATTTCGGAACGCCGGCCAGTGGGCCCCTCCCAGGCACCGGCCGGCGTCCCTACATTTGGGCGTGTGGGGATTCCGAGCTACGAGCGCCGCTGCGCCGAGATCGTCAACCAAACCGAACTACTGGTCGCGTCCCTGGACGACGCTGACCTGGGCATCCAGGTCCCGTCCGCTCCGGACTGGACGCTCAACCAACTGCTCCGCCACGTGGGTCACGCCCACCGCTGGGCCGACTCGATGCTGCGCGACAGGTTGCCGGAGATCGACTTCTCCCGCAACGGCGCGCAACTCCTGTCGTCGTATGTGGGTGAGTCGCCGACCGTGCTGATCCCGTGGCTGCGGGAGGGCGCGGCGCTGCTCGCCGAGGTGCTGAGGTCCGTCGACCCGGACGAGATGATCGCGCCGCTGGGCGGCCATCCCGGCCCGCGCGTGTGGTCGCGCCGGATGACGCACGAGACCGTGATCCACAGGTGGGACGTGTGCAACGCCCTGGGCGTGCCGTTCACGCTGGACGTCGATCTCGCCCAGGACACCCTGCGCGAGTGGACCGGCCTCGCGCTGCCGTACGCCTTCTCGCGCTGGCCCGAGGAGACGGCGCCCCTCGCGGGCACCGGCACCGTGCACCTGCACGCGACGGACGTGGAGGCGGAGTTCGTGATCGATCTCACGGGCTCCACGCCAGTCGTGACGGAGGGGCACGCCAAGGCGTCGGTGGCCGTGCGCGGCCCCGTCGTCGACCTCGTGCTGGCCGTGTACCGCCGACGATCGCTCGAGGGGCTGGAGGTGTTCGGGGACTCAGGCCTGCTGGACCTGATGCTGGACCGCGTGAGGTTCTGACCTCGCGGACGGGCCCGCACCTTCTTCGGCGCGGGCCCGCCGTCACCGCTACTCGGTGCGGAAGGAGACGTAGCCCGGGACGACGCTGCGCAGCGTGCCGAGCGACGAGTACTGCCCGGTGCAGTCAGGCGTGGAGTAGGCGCGGACGTTCTCCAGACCGCTCCAGCCGACGAGCAGGTCCGCCCCGGCCGGCACCAGATGACACCCGGTGTCGGGCTGCGGGAAGTTCGCGACGAACTTCCACTCCTTGTAGACGTAGAACGAGAGCCCGGTCTCCGGGTCGCCGGGCGTGGCGGCCGCGGGCATGGCCGCCGTTCCGACGAGTGCCGCGGCAGCCGCGAGGCCGATCGCGGTGCGGGTCAACGCATTGCGCATCCTTCGCTCCTTCGTAGACGTGGTGCGCCCACGAACACCTCTACCGAGCGAAGGTTGAAGTATCAACGTTTTGTGCGTCGTCGACAGGTAGCTCTCAGACAGTGATCAAGTACGTGAACCACGTACGTTTTCGACCATGGGGATGTTGAGCTACCAGCGGAGGCTGACGACGGCGGTCGAGGAGACGTCGTTGCTGGTCTCGGCTCTGGACGACGTCGATCTGAGCGTGCCGGTGCCGACCTGCCCCGGTTGGACGCTGAACCAGCTGCTGCGCCACCTCGGGTTCGCGCACAGGTGGATCGAGCAGGTGGTCAGAGAGCGCCACCCCACCGCGGACAAGTCGCTCAGCCGGGCGCACTCGGTCGACGGGTTCGCGGGCGAGTCGGCCGCCGAACTGGGGCCGTGGCTGATGGAGGGCGTCGAGCTCTTCGAGAAGGCGATGCTCGGAGGGATCCCCGACGACGTGGCGGTGTTCGTGCCCGGCGAGCCCAGCCACCGCTTCTGGTCGCGGCGGATGGCGCACGAGACGTGGGTGCACCGGTACGACGCGTTCCACGCGCTCGGGCTGCCGTTCGAGATCGACCGGGACGTGGCGTGGGACGCGATGTACGAGTGGATGCTGATTCTCCTGCCGATCATCCACGCACGCCGTCCCGCCCTCGGATCGTTGCTGGGGCAGGGACACAGGCTGCGGTTCTTCGCGACCGACTACACCTCGGCGTCGTCGCGGTGGACCGTCGACCTGAGCGGGGACGTGCCGATGGGGCGGCGGGACGTCGAGATGAGGTGCTCGGTGTACGTGCGGGCGCCGATCGCCGATCTAGTGCTGATGCTGTACGGACGGCGGCGGCCGGCGAAGAGCGAGGTGACCGGCGACAAGCAGCTGCTGCGCGAGTTCATCGAGGCGGCGAGGTTCTGAAGATGCAAGAAGGGCCCCGGATTGCTCCGGGGCCCTTCGTCAGCGGTGGCGGTGGGATTTGAACCCACGGAGGCTTGCACCTCACACGCTTTCGAGGCGTGCTCCTTCGGCCGCTCGGACACGCCACCGATAAGAACAATACACAGCCGTCCAAGGCGGTTTAACGCTGGGTCCGGAAGAAGCGTTCGAGCAGGTCAGCGCACTCCTGCTCGAGCACGCCGCCCTCGACCTCGGGCCGGTGGTTGAGCCTGCGGTCGCGCACGACGTCCCAAAGGGAGGCCACCGCGCCTGTTTTGGGCTCCCACGCGCCGAAGACGAGACGCGAAACACGGGCGAGGACGAGGGCGCCGGCGCACATCGTGCAGGGTTCGAGGGTCACGGCGAGGGTGCAGCCGTCCAGGCGCCAGCCGTCGCCGTGCTTCTGAGCCGCTTCGCGCAGGGCGAGGATCTCGGCGTGGGCGGTCGGGTCGCCGAGGGCCTCGCGGGCGTTGCAGGCCTCGGCGAGGACGGTGCCGTCCGGGGCGAAGACGACGGCACCGATCGGGACGTCGGTGCCGGACGCCGCTGCCGCCTTGAGGGCGGCCCTGATCATGGCTTCTGAGGAGATCACGCTTGGATCGTGTCGAGCAGCTTCGTGAACTCGTCGATGAAGCCGATGCGCTGGGCGATCATCTGGAGCTGCTCGTCCGGGTAGAGGTCGACCTCGTCGACGATGATCTGGAGTTCGTGCGACGGCATGCCGAGGTCCGCGACGATGCCCAGGTCGCCCTCCGGCCAGATGTCGTTGTCCTCCTCGTCGGGAGGTTCGACGCGCAGGAGGTCGAGGACGTCCGCCGCGATGTCGTAGTCGAGGGCGGCGGCCGCGTCGGACAGCAGCAGCGCCACGCCTCCCGGCACGGGGCGGAGGATGATGAAGAACTCGTCGTCGACGGCGAGGAGCCCGAACACGGCCCCGGTCGACCTCAGTTGGCGCAGCTCCGTGATCGCCGCGTCCAGCTCCGACAGCGCGGAGCTGTCCATCCTGCTGCACCGCCAGCGGCCGTCCTCCCGGACCACCGCGACCGCGAAGCCGTTGACCGGCTCCTGCTGTGTCATGTGCACACCGTAGGGCCCAGACGACCTTCCCGGTAGCCGAGGTGGTGGCACCATCGGTAGATGAGCACAACTACGCCGGACCCCCGTCTCGCCGGACTGCTCGAAGGGGCTCGTTCGCTCCAGCCCCGCACGGTGGCGCTGCGAAGGCAGATCCACAAACACCCCGAGCAGGGGCTCCAGAACCCGAAGACGCAGGCGGCGATCCTGCACGCGTTGGACGGTCTGCCGCTCAAGGTCACGAAGGGCGAGTCGACGACCTCGGTCGTGGCCGTGCTCGAAGGCGACCAGCCGGGACCGACGGTGCTGCTGCGCGGCGACATGGACGGCCTGCCGCTGCAGGAGGAGACCGGCCTGCCGTTCGCGTCCGAAGTGGACGGCGCCATGCACGCCTGCGGCCACGACACCCACGTGGCGATGCTGGCCTCCTCCGCCCGTCTGCTGGCGGACCGGCGCGACGCGCTGAAAGGCCGAGTGCTCTTCATGTTCCAGCCGGGCGAGGAGGGCCACCACGGCGCCCGGTACATGATCGAGGAGGGCCTGCTCGACGACGGCGTGGAGAAGGCGTTCGCGCTCCACATCACCTCGACCATGAAGTCGGGCGTCGTCACCTGCCGGCCGGGCCCGATGATGGCGTCCGCCGACACGTTCCACGTGCACGTGAAGGGCCGCGGCGGCCACGGCGCCATGCCGCACAACGCCCTGGACCCGATCCCCGCCGCCGCCGCGATGGTCGGGGCGATCCAGACGATGCTCGGCCGCCGGGTGAGCGTGCACCAGCCCGCCGTCGTGACGGTCGCGCAGATCAACGCCGGCACGACCACGAACATCATCCCCGAGGTGGCCACGCTCGACGGCACGATCCGCACGCTGTCCGAGGAGACGCGCGCCTTGGTGCACCGCGAACTCAAGCAGGCCGTGAAGCACACCGCCGCCGCCTACGGGTGCCACGCCGAGGTCAGCATCGTGCCGGGGTATCCGGTGACGGTGAACGACGACGTCGTGGGCGCGCACGTCGTCGACCTGGCGGCGACGGCCATGGGTGCTTCGTGGAGTGAGCCGATGGCCGACCCGCTGATGGGGGCCGAGGACTTCTCGTACGTGTTGCAGCGGGTGCCGGGGGCGTTGGCGTTCCTCGGGGCCTGCCCGCGCGGGGTCGAGCTGGACGACGCGGCGCCGAACCACTCGAACCGCGTGCTGTTCGACGAGGCCGCGATGGAGCACGGGGTGGCGATGTACGCGGCGTTCGCGCTGGACGCCCTCCGATAGGAGCAGGTACGCGTCGCACGGAATGATGGGCGCCGTGCGAGACGTGTGCGTGATCGGACTGGGACTGATCGGCGGCTCCGTGCTGCGGGCCGCCAAGGCTGCCGGGCGCACGGTGTGGGGTGCGACGGCGAGCAAAGAGGACGCGGAGAAGGCACGGGCTGAGGGCTTCGACATCGTCTCGGTGGACGAGGCCCTCGGCCGTGACCCCGAGGCGCTGGTCGTTCTCGCGGTGCCGCTGCCCGCACTGCCTGACCTGCTGCGGAAGGTTCCCCAAGGCACGAGGCTCACCGACGTCACGAGCGTCAAGGGGCCCGTGCACGACGCCGTGCACCGGTACGCGCCCGACACGAGGTTCGTCGGCGGGCACCCCATGGCCGGCACCAGCAGGAGCGGGTGGGACGCGGGCACGGCGGACCTCTTCCGCAACGCCGCGTGGGTCGTCACCCCGGAAGAAGCAGACGACCACCTCAACGACGTCGTGCAGCTCGCGCTCGATCTCGGGGCGCACGTGGTGCCCACGACGCCGGAGGAGCACGACGAGGCCGTTGCGCGGATCAGTCACCTGCCGCACATCATGGCCGCGATCCTCGCCGCGGTCGGGGCCGACGGCGGGCCGCTCGCGATGGCACTCGCAGCCGGGAGCTTCGGGGACGGGACGCGGGTTGCGGGCAGCCGGCCCGAGCTCGTCCGGGCGATGTGCGAGGGGAACCGGGACGCGCTGCTGATGGCGGTGGACGACGCGCTCGGCAGGCTCGGGGCGGCGCGCGGCTCGCTGGCGTCCACCGGGGGCCTCGCCAAGACGATCGAGGCCGGGCACGAAGGCAGGAACGCGCTGGTCGAGCAGCCGGCCAGGACGCCCATCACGATCGACCTGACCAAGCCCGGCGCGCTCGCCGCGCTGCGGAATCTCGGGTCCCGGGGTGGACGGGTGGTTGGGCTGAACGGCAGCACCGCCCACGCGGAAACGTCGTAGGGTCGCCGAGTGGATCGACGGACGCTCGCCGGTGGGCTCGGTGGTCTCGCGCTCGTCGTGGGTGCCGTCGTGGCACTTCGGAGCGGGGACGCGCCGGACACGCTGAAGAAGGAAGTCGCTGACGGCGTCGAGGTCGTGGCGTCGCAGGAGCCGACCAGGCCCGCCAACGCGCGGGCTCAGGCGTTGGACGCCGACGCGCTGCAGATCGCGTGGAACGGGTCCGCGTCGGCCTACGAGGTGCGCTGGAACGGCAACGAGCAGCTCGTGCCGACGCCCGAGGTGGAGCTCGCCGGCCTGAACCCCGACGAGGAGACGCAGGTCGAGATCCGCGCGGTCAGCGCGACGGGCAAGCGCAGTGAGCCGCTCCGGATCGCCGCGAAGCCCAAGGACGTCTACGACGACAAGTGGGACGACCTGCTGGTCGGCCAGACGGACCGGTTCGACGGGCCGGAGGCGCTCGACCCCCGCAAGTGGCGGGTGGAGGCGGAGTCCGAGTGCCTCGGGCTGCGGCCGTTCGGCACGGCGAAGCGCATCGACGTCGACTGCCCGATGGCGGCGTTCCAGTCCAACACGCCCCTCCGGTTCGGGGTGCCGGCGGCGGACGGCGCGACCGGCCGGGCGATCATCAGCGTCGCGGGCGCGGTCGAGTCGAGCCACGTCAGGCTGACCCTGCTGCCCGACCCCTACCAGTACCTCAAAGAGACGGACGCGCAGCCGAAGGGCGCGGTCAGCCTCGACATCACCACACAGGGCACGCGGATCATCGCCGACCCCGAACTCCCCCGCACCGGCAAGCAGGTCACCCTCGGCGACGCCCCCATGACCGGGCTCGTCGCGGGCGTCCGGCACCGCTGGGAGATGCGGGTGCTGCCGGACGCCGTGGTGGCGCTGCGCGACGGCGTCGTCGTCGCCTACGAGCCCGTCGCGATCAGGGAACGGCTGGTGCACCCGAGGGTCCGCATCGACGGCGGCGGGTTCCTGGACGCGTTCGGCGTGGGCGGCGTGCCCGAACGCGTTGTGCCCACCGAGGTCCTCCCCCTCACCCAGGCCGTCGAACTGCCGCTGGACGCGGTCGCCGCGAAGCTGGTGTCGAACAACAACGTCACCGACCTGCCGCTCGCGAACCGCAGGATCCAGGCCGAGCAGAACGCCCAGCTCGTGGTCATCCGCAAGCCCGAGAGCCGCCCCGGCGCGCTCCCCCGCCTCACGGACCGGCCCGCGGGCATCAAGACCGGCGGGCCACGACTGCACGTCATGCACGAGGACGGCACCAAGCCGCCACAACCGTTGCCGCGCAACGGCCGTGTGCTCGTCACGGCCGAAGTCAACGCCATCGGCCACCGCGGTATCGAGCTCGAACTCGACGGCAGGCGGATCGTCGCGCTGCCCACGAACGAACAGGGTCAGGGCGTTCCCGGCAGGCACGAGTTCTGGCTCGACGCGGACGCGTTGCCCGCCCGGTCGAGCGCTCGGCTCAAGCTCAGCGTCCTTCCGGCGGACGGTGGCGAACCCGTTATCGCGGAAACCGTGTTCGAGCTGGGGTGAACGCCTTAGCGTGACCGCTATGAAGCGGGTGGCCTTCGCCGTCGTGGGCATCGCGCTGGTGGCGGGCGTGATCGTGCTCCGCGACACCGGCGGGAGTGACGGCTTGCCGTCCGCACCTCCCCCGCCGACGAAGCTCAAGCCGTTCGTCGCCGACCAGGTGCTGGTCCCCGGCCCGCAGACGAGGCCGAGCACGCCGGTGAACGTCAAGGCCGACCCCGGCAACCACCGGCTGCGGCTCGCCTGGACCGGTGAGGCACCCGCGTACGAGGTGCGCTGGGCGGGCGGGGTCAAGCTCGTCACCAGGCCCGGCACTCAGCTGAACGGCCTGGAGAACGACCGGCCCGTCGACGTCGAGATCCGCGCGGTGGACGAGTTCGGTCAGCGCTCCCAGCCCGCGAAGGCCACCGCGAGCCCGCAGGCGGACCGCACCGAGTACACCTACGCCGACCGCTTCGACGCGACCGACGAACCCGACCTCCAGCGGTGGAGGCTCTCCAAGCGCACCGACTGCGCCCGCGCGACCTCGGGCGACGGCGAGGACAGCAAGCGGCTGATCATCAGCAGCAGCTGCGGGACCCGTGCCGTCACGCTCCGCTCGCGCACGCCGTTCGTCCGCTCCTCCGACGGCGAGAGCAGGCTGGCCGTCGAGACCGACGCGCCCGGCACCGGCGGCAAGCTGCTGCTCGACCTCGTGCCGGGCCCGGTCAGCGTCCAGGGCGATCCGGTGCCGCCGAACACCGTCCGCGCCACGGTCTCGACCGACAACTCCGGCAACTCGATCGTCGAGCTCACCCCGGACGGCACCGCGGTCAAGGCGATCCCGCCCGCCGTGCCGGGCGTGAGCGTGCTGTGGGAGATCGCGCTGACCTCTGAGGGCACCAGGGTCCTGCGCAACGGCGAGGTCGTCGCCACCTCGCCGTTCGTGCCGCAGTGGCGTGAGGCGACGGCCCTGGTCGGCATCGCGGCGCTGGCGGGCGACCGGATCCGGGCCGGCATCGACCTGATCGGCTACCGCACCGCCAAGGTCGACGTCCCGCCCACGGGCCCGACGCCGCAGGTGCGCGTGGACGGTCCCGCCGCCACCAGCCCGCACCCGCTCCCGGACGTCACCGCGGGTCAGCTGCGCATCGCGATGATCCCGTCGAGGGAGAGCGAACCGCTGACGTCGATCAAGGTCAACGGCATCGCGGTGCCGCTGCGCCCGGCCGTCGAGGGCACGCCGTGGAAGCCCGGCGCGGAGTACCCCGCCGTCGCCGACCTGCCCAAAGAGGCCTTCACCGACAACGTGAACGTCCAGCTGGAGACGCAGGAACGCATCCAGATCACGCACACCGACGTCGAGCTGACCGGCTCGAAACCCACCCCGCAACGCCAGCCCGGCACGCCGCTGGTCGACGCCAAGCCGACGCTGGCCGACCCCGTGCCCGAGGTCCTGGACGCGAGCGGCCAGCCCGTCGAGAACGGCGCCGCGTTCAACCGCGGCCGCGTGGTGCTGGAGGTGCGGATCGCCGCCCTGGACGCGGCCGTCGCGGGCCTCGCCGGGTTCGAGATCAGGCTCGACGGCAACCACATCGCGACGGTGCCGACGACCGCCGACGGACCGTCCGCCGCGGGCCGGTGGCGAATTTCTCTCAACGCCACGGCCATGACCGCGGGGGCACACGCCATCGAGGTCAAGGCGTTCAGCACCGATTCAGAGGTGCATCCGGAAACGGGGTACGTTCCCTTTTTGCTGAAGCCCTGAGTGCTGCGGCCCGAAATTTGCCGGGTCAGTTCGCGGTCAGACGGGTGGATCGCGGTGCCGCCCCCACGCCCTCATACCGGAGTCGTATGGGGGCGTGGGGGCGGTATCGCGAGCCGCCCTGCTGAGCGTGAACTGGCTCGCCAAATTTCGGGCCGCAGCACTCCTGCTCCAAGATGGGTCTATGGCTCGCGCACTCATCATCGACGCCGCCCGCACGCCGTTCGGCAAGTACCGGGGAGGTCTCTCCGGCATCCGCGTGGACGACCTCGCGGCGCTGCCCATCGTCGACCTGCTGCGCCGCTATCCGTCGCTCGACCTGGCGCGCATCGACGACGTGCTGCTGGGGGACGCGAACGGGGCCGGCGAGGACAACCGCAACGTCGCCCGCATGGCCGCGTTGCTGGCGGGGCTGCCGGTCTCCGTGCCGGGCGTGACGCTGAACCGGCTGTGCGCGTCGGGTGGTGAGTCGATCATCCAGGGCGCGCGGGCGTTGATCACCGGGGACGCCGACCTGATCGTCGCCGGTGGCGTCGAGGGGATGTCGCGGGCGCCGTTCGTGACGGCCCGGCCGGACAAGACGTTCCCCGACCGCATGGAGACCGTGTCGACGGCGCTGGGCTGGCGGTTCGTGAACCCGCGCATGCCCAAGCACTACACCGTGCCGTTGGGGCTGGCCGCCGAGAACGTGGCTGTGGAGCTCGGGATCACGCGCGAGCAGATGGACAACTTCGCGTTGCGCTCGCACCGGCGTGCGGCGGCGGCGTGGGGTGCCGGTGTGCACGAGGGGTTCGCGTTTCCCGTGCAGCTGCCGGACGGGACGGCGATCCGGCGCGACGAGAACGTCCGCGCGGACACCAGCGTCGAGAAGCTCGCGAAGCTCAAGCCCGCGTTCTCCGAGAACGGGTCGGTGACGGCCGGCAACGCGTCGCCGCTGAACGACGGCGCGGTGGCCGCGCTGCTCGGCACGGAGGCGATCGCGTCGGAGCTCGGGGTCGAGCCGCTGGGCGAGGTGCTCGGGTCGGCGACCACCGGCGAGGAGCCGCAACGGTTCACGGTCGCGCCCGTGTCGGCGATCCGGAAGCTGGTGAAGCGCCTGCACATCGAGGCTTCGGACGTCGCGTTGTGGGAGATCAACGAGGCGTTCGCGGCGATGGCGTTGTCGGTCGTGCACCACCTTCCCGAGATCGACAAGGAGAAGGTGAACGTGCACGGCGGCGCGATCGCTTATGGCCACCCGCTCGGCGCGTCGATGCCGCGGGTGATCGTCGACGTGTGCCGCCACCTGCGGGCGCGGGGTGGCGGCATCGGGATCGCGGCGGCCTGCGTGGGCGTCGGGCAGGGCGTGGCCGTGGCGGTACGCGTCTAGTTCTTGGGGTGCAGGATGTCGCGGGCCTGTTCGGCGGCCCGCACGATGCTCTCGCTCACGAAGTCCAGGAACCGCGCGATGTTCTCCAGTCGCGTCGCGGCCTGGGTGCCCGGCCCGAGGCTGCTCACGCCGTGGCGCGCGGCCTCGGCGAGCGTCGTGGTGCCGGCGGCGCTCGCGATCATCGACTGGTACCAGATGTCGCCCTCGTCGACGACGTACCGCTCGCGGCGGCGTTCGTCGCGCACGCGGCCGATCAGGCCCTGACTTTCCAGGTACGCCACGGCTTTCGACACCGACGCGGGGCTGACCTGCAGGTGTGCCACCAGTTCCGACGCGGTGAGGCTGCCCTCGTCGGTGGCGTAGAGGCTCGCGAGGGTCTTCGCCGGCATCTTCGGCAGGCCCTGGCCGATGAAGATGCCCGCGAACACGTCCTCGAACGCCCGCACGGCTTCAGGGTCGCGGCCGTCGGCGCGTTGCGGCGCCTGGCTTCGGCGCGGCGTCGCCTGCTTGCGGCGCTGGGCGCGGCGTTCGGTGGCGAGGTGGGCGATGTCGGCCTTGTACCCGGCCGGGCCGCCGTTGCGCATGACCTCGCGCGTGATCGTCGACGTCGGCCGGTCGAGGCCGCGCGCGATCTCCGCGTAGGCGAGACCGTCCGCGAGCCCGATCGCGATCTGGCGGCGTTCCTGCTGGGTGAGTCGACCTCCTGGCATGCGCTCCAGCATAGCGTTCATCCGAACTTCATTGCAACGCTCGTTGCATTAGATCTACAGCCGGTTGCAACGAAACTGCGGCTTTGAACTGCACAGATGCTTCCTCGTCGCAACGAACATGTTGCCGAGATCTGGAAACGCAACGTAGCTTTTTGCACATCGGAAACAACGAGCCACAGGAGCCCGAGATGCAGACCTTCGCCACCCCCGCCCCCATCGCCGCCCTCCTCGACATCCCCGCCGGCCGGGTCCAGTTCATCGCCGCGGACCGCGCCGACACCGCCGTCGAGGTCCTGCCCCTGAACACCGCACACAGTCGTGACGTCCGAGCCGCCTCGAAGGTCCAGGTCTCGTTCGCCGACGGCGTGCTGCGGATCAACGGCGAGGCGGGCAAGCTGCTCGGCTCGTCCGGCGCCGTCGAGGTGACCGTCCAGCTGCCCGCCGGTTCCCGGGTCGAGGCCAAGGCCGCGAGCGCCGAGTTCCGCGGCGTCGGCCGGCTCGGCGACATCGCGTTCGAAGCGGCGCAGAGCGACATCAGGATCGACGAGGCCGCCGCCGTGCGGGTGTCCACGCAGGCTGGTGACGTCACGATCGGCCGGCTCACCGGCTCCGCTGAGATCAACACCCTGAAGGGCGACATCACCGTCGGCTCGCCGCTGTCGGCCTCGCTCGACGCCGGCACCTCGTACGGCCGCATCACCAACTCGCTGCGCAACGACGGCACGGACGTCATCACCATCCGCGCCACCACGTCGTACGGCGACATCACCGCCCGCAGCCTCTGACCATTCCTTCACTGGGGAGACTTCCGTGATCACCGACGCCCGTTATCAAGCCGCAGAACAACTCCTCCGCCGCCCGGCCGCTCCCGGCGAGCTCGTCGTCGGTGACCGTGTCCGTCCACAGTGGATCGATGGCGGCCGCTTCTGGTACCAGGTCCGCGACGGCGCCGACCGCGAGTTCGTGGTGGTCGACCCGGCCGCCGGCACCCGCACCCCCGGCTTCGACCCGATGCCGTTCCTCGCGGCCCCAGGCAACCCGCTGGAGGTCACCTCACCGGACGGCAAGGTCGCGGTCTCGCGTTCCGGCCACGACCTGCAGGCACGCTCGGACGACCGCACGTGGGCGCTGACCACCGACGGCGTTCCCGGTTTCGGTTACGGCTACGGCCCGGACGCCATGAGCTACGGCACGTTGATGCGGAAGTTCGGCATGCCGCACATGCCCCCGGCCGTCGCCTGGTCCCCCGACTCGTCGAAGGTCCTCGCCCACCGCACCGACCAGCGCTCCGTACGGCAGACCGTGCTGCTGGAGTCGCGCCCGGCCGACGGCGGCGCGCCCGTGTCCCACGTCCAGCACTACGCCTACCCCGGCGACCCCTCGATGCCGCTGGCCTCGCTGGTGGTGTTCGACATCGAGGCCGGCACGTCCGTCTTCGCCCAGTGCGACCCGCTGCTGATGCCGGAGTTCTCGCCGATCATGGCGGGCTGGGCGTGGTGGTCGGCGGACAGCACCGCCGTCTACTTCCTGTCGCGGCCCCGTGACCAGCGCACGCTGACCCTGAACCGGATGGACGCGGTGTCGGGCGAGGTGCGGGTCGTGGTCAGCGAAACCGACTCGGTGCGCGTCGGCCCCAACCAGTTCATGTACGGCTTGCCGCTCGTCCGGGTGCTCGCCGACGAGGTGCTGTGGTTCTCGCAGCGCGACGGCTGGGGCCACCTGTACCGCTACTCGCTGCACACCGGTGAGCTGCTGGGCCAGGTCACGTCGGGTTCCTGGCTGGTCCGCGAGATCCTGCACGTCGACGAGACCTCCCGGACCGTCTCGTTCGTGGCCTCCGGTCTGGTGGCGGAGGACCCGTACCGGCGGACGGTGTGCCAGGTCGGGCTGGACGGGACCGGGTTCCGGATCGTCACCGACGACTCACTGGACCACGTCGTCACGGTCTCGCCGGACGGCTCGTGCTTCGTCGACTCGGCGTCCACTGTGGACACCCCGCCGGTGATCACCGTGCGCTCGTGGGACGGCACGGTGCTGGTGCCGTTGGAGACCGCGGACGTGAGCCGTTTGGTGGCAACGGGATGGACCGCGCCGGAACGCTTCCGGGTCAAGGCGGCCGACGGCGTCACGGACGTCTACGGCGTGCTCTACAAGCCTGCCGGTTTCGATCCCGGCGCGAGCTATCCCGTGGTGGACAGCGTTTATCCCGGCCCGCAGGTCACGCGGGTCGACCCGTGCTTCGACCCCGGCGGCATGGGCCTGGACGCGGAACCGTTGGCAGCACTCGGCTTCGTGGTGGTCGCCCTCGACGGCCGCGGCACGCCGGGACGTTCACGTGCATTCCTCGAAAGCAGCACTCTTGCTTCTGCCGGCAGCCTGGAGGACCACGTCGTCGCGCTGGAGCAACTGGCCGCATCACGGCCGTGGATGGATCTGGCACGTGTGGGCGTCATGGGCCACTCCGGCGGCGGCTTCGCGGCGGGACGCGCGATGCTCGCTCACCCGTCGACCTACAAGGCCGGCGTCGCGTTGTCCGGGTCGCACGACGCCCGGTACATCGGGCTCGGGTGGGCCGAGAACGTGGACGGCGCCGACAACCCGGAAGCCTGGCTGCGGGCTTCCAACGTGGAGATCGCGGACCGGCTGGAGGGCGAACTGCTGCTCGTGCACGGCGAACTGGACGACACCGTGCACCCGGACCACTCGCTGCGGCTGGCCGACGCGTTGATCGCGGCCGGCAAGGAGTTCGAGCTGGTGATCGTGCCGGGGTCGGAGCACCTGTTCCTCGACCGGATGGCGTACGTGCGCACGAAGGCGTGGGACTTCCTGGTCCGCGCGCTCCTGGGCGTGGAGCCGCCGAAGTACCGGCCGGCGCCGATCGTGATCGACCCGGAGGTCCTGGGAGAGATGCTCTGACGAACGCGTCATCGACGCCGGCCACGCCTCGTGCGCGTGGTCGGCGTTGCGCGTCGCGACCGCCTCAGATCCGCTTCGAGATGAGCGGGTACTCGAGGACCAGGCCGTTGGGGTCGACCTTGACGTTCTGCTCGAACCCGCCGCTCTTGAACCGCACCACCGAGACGTCGTCCCCCACGGACACCGTCTTGTACGTCTGGGTGACGGCCTTGACCGACAGGTCGGGCAGCGACACCCGCACGACGGACAGGGCGTGCTCGCCCGGTTCGCGATGCAGGTTCAACCGCCTGATGGGGATCGCGTTGAACAGGACGGCGAACTGCACGTCGACGTCCAGCGCGCCGTTGAACGTCTCGCGCTTGCTGCCCTGGCCGTGGTCGACCAGCCAGGCGCCGTCCTCGGTGCGGGACAGCGAGCACTGGCGCTCTTCGAGGACGGTGGCGGTGCGCAGCAGGAGCCTGTTGACCTGGCCGCTCTCACCCACCGACACCTCGAAGGAGGCGTTGAACTGCTCGTCGGGGCCTGCGGCCACCAGGCGGCCGGACGCACGGAGGCGCTGGTCGCTGGAGAGGAGCAGGCGGACCTGCTCCAGCCTCGGCTCGTGGATGCCCTGCCAGGTGATCATGTCCGGCCTGCGGGCAGAAGGAGAGCGGGTCTCTCCGGTGGAGGTGACCCGCCCTGCGTCAGTGGCGTTGAAGGAGTTCACTCATCCACCTGGAAGGATGTCCTTGATCTTCTCGGCAACCGAGTCGACCTGCTCTTCGTGACCGAACTTGCCTGCGATGAAGTCCGCCGCGGCGTCCACGCCCTGGTCGACCTTCTCGTGGTTCTGCTCGGCGAGGTCCATGGCCTTGTTCTTGATCTCGTCGAAGTTCATGTCCTGCTCCTTCACTCCTGACGCAGGGTACCCGAGTAGGCCCCGCGTGTTGATAGCCCGCGATCACGCTAACTGTGCCTGGACAAGTTGGCTCGGTGACAACAAAGATGTCGATACCGCCGCCTGGGTCGGCCGCCGTCGCGGTCAGAACCAGGAGGATGTTCGATGGCACGACTCCTGCGTGGAGTTATGTCCGCAGTACTGCTGTTGCCGCTCGTCGCGGTCTCCTCGGCCAACGCCACGGCCGACGTTCAGGGGAACGCGAAGTTCACGGTGACGACCACGGCCACGTCCGTCGCGGCCCGCAGTGACCGGCGTCCGGTCGCAGGCGGCGTCTACGACAAGAAGGTGAACAAGACGTTCATCTCCTGGGCGGGCCGGTACGAAGACAGCTACGTCCAGACGTACGACCACCGCAAGTCCACGTGGTCCACGCCGAACCGCATCGCGGACGGCGCGAACGACACCCACAACTACCCGACCATGGTCCAGGCCAAGGACGGGCACCTGCTCATCTTCCGCGGCATGCACAACGTCGAGCTGCGCATGTCCCGTTCGCCCCAGCCCAACTCGGCGGACGGCGTCTGGGAAGAGACGCTGCTCTCCAAGAACGCGGCCACGTACCCGATGCCGTTCGTCACGCGTGACGGCACGATCTACGTCTTCTACCGCGAGACGACCCGCGACCTCGACGGCACCACGCCGACGGACACGCGTCCGATGCTCTACGTGGTGTCGAAGGACAACGGCAAGACGTGGAAGACCTCCACGGAACTGACCGGTGACCGGTTCGCGATCGGGTCTACGGCCCGCGCCGACAACATGAACGAGATCTACATCGGCCAGCTCCGCCAGGAGGACAACGGCCGCGTGCTGATCGCGTACACGCTCGCCGGCGGTGGCCCCGAGGGCAACAAGCACGACCGCTACCACCGCAACATGTACTACACGTGGTTCGACCCGCAGAACCGGCACTTCTACGCGGCGTCCGGCAAGGATCTGGGCACCCAGATCGACGACGCCGACCAGGAGAAGCACCTGAAGATCGCGGAGACCCCGCTGACCCTGCCGAACAACGTGAAGTCGCCCGACTACATCCAGCAGGTCGGCTCGACCTTGGGGCAGCCGTTCGTGCTGTGGTTCATGGGCGACGAGGCCGGGGGCCCGCTGCACAACTTCCTGTCCGTCTGGAACGGCCGGAAGTGGGAGACCAAGGAGGTCGCACGGGGCCTGCGCACCCGTGAGGTCGAGAAGGTCGACCTGTTCACCTGGCGCGTCTACGCCACCGAGGACGGCAAGCCGAACGTGAACACGTACCTGGTGCGGCTGGGCCGTTTCTGGTCGCCGGAGGCCGTGATCCCGACGGCCAAGCCGGTGCAGCGCGTCGAGGTCGTGGAGAACTTCCGCGATCCCGCCCGCGCGATCTTCTCCGGTGCGTCGTCCGACCGGGACGCCGCGATCGCCGACGGCGACATCTCCGTGGCGGGTATCAAGAGCCGCTGGTGAGTCGTTGTAGGACGTTCTGAGGAAAGGCAAACGCCCCCTGCTCCGGCGCGGAACCAGGGGGCGTTCGTCTTGGGGGCTAGCTGCCTATCAGGCGCCGGCCTTCTTGCGACGGACCACGAACAGCGCACCGACACCGGCGCCGACGAGGACCAGACCGCCGAGCAGCGGCCACAGGATGGACGCACCGGTCGAGGCCAGGTCGTCCTCGCCGCCACCCGGAGCCGGGTTGGCCGGGGTGGAGGAGGTGGTCGACGGCGGGGTGGTCTCCGTCGTCGTGGTGGTGGTCGTAGCCGTGGTGGTGGTCGTGGTGGGCGGCACGACGCCGGCCTTCCAGTCCGCCTTGGCTTCCTTCTCGACCTTGGCCTTGGTCGGCTGCGCGACGACGAGCGACTGGGCCTTGCCGTCGTCGCCGGTCGACGCCTTGTCCTTCGCGACGAACAGGCGACCGGCCTGCAGCGTGGCCTCGGCGGAGAGCTTGAACTTCGCCTCGCCGTCCTTGGCGTCGGCCGGGACGTTCACGAAGAACTTCGAGATCTTGTCGCCGGTGCCCTGAACGGCGAGCTGGTCACCCTTCTTCTTCACCTGCAGCGGGTTGCCCGCCTCGTCGGTGATGGTGACGCCCTCGGGGAGGTCCGCCGTCAGCTTGACCTCGGACGCGGTCGTGGTGACCGTGAACGGGCCGATCTTCTCGCCGGTCTTGCCGGTCTGCGAGACGGGCTCGATCTCGAGCGTCGGCTTCGGCTGGTCCTTGATCTCGTTCTTCTCGGCCTGCTCGACGAGCTTCGCGTACAGGTCCTTGACGTCCTGCTTGTTGCGGCCGTCGTTCGTGTCGAGCTCAGCGCCGTCGGTGAAGTGCCAGATCGCGGTCTGCGTGGCCGCGATCGTCTCCTCCTTCGAGAACTGGCTGCCCCACTTCTTCTTGACGTCGTCCATCGAGAGAGCCGGGAACGAGTTCGTCAGGATCCAGAGGACCTTGCCCGCGTTCTGCGGGAACTTCGAGTCCTTGTTGGGGTGCGTGCCCCACGTCGCCTCGCGGAGGTGGTCGCCGTCCTTGAGCGGGGTCGGCAGCTCGACGCAGTAGGCGTAGACCTTCGTCTCGTCCTGGTCCTTGATGCGCAGCTTGATGACCGAGGTGTCGAGGTAGTTCTCGCCGTGGTCAGGAAGGTTGCCGACGCCGCGCTTCAGCGCGACGTGCTCGCCCTTGGGCTGGTCACCACGGTCCGGGATGATCACAACCTCGGCATTGGCGGGAAGGGCCGAGAAGGCCAGAGCAGCAGTGGCGCCGAGCAGCGCGGTGCCGATCCTGAACCGGGAAGCCATGGGTCTCCTTGCTCACTGAAGTTAGCCCGAACGCGGCGGGAAGTCAGTCATCCGTCGGGACGGTCGGCTCGTCGACAGCGACACAGAACCGACAGGAAGCGACCGGGACGTTAGCCGATGGGGTGACACACGTATGAGTGAGGTAAGGAGAGCATCACCCACTGTGCGTGAGCAGCCAAAACATACTCAGGGTGTCCACAGTGGATAGGGCTGCGATGCATTCATTCCGTCAGGTGACGTTAGATTCGTTGCCGAACAGTTACCTATTGGTGCAACCTGCTACGGATGATCACCGTTAGCGGTTCAACCGACTACGCGACCAATTCGGCGACTTCGGTGGGACGAATGTCACCCGGACGCAGCGAAGTGCCGCGCAGGCACATCTCGCGGGGCTCCGGGCGGTCGCCGGTGAGAATCCAGCGGGTGAGTCCGGCCAACTGGTAGGCGATGAGTGGCGGAACGGCATCGCCGACGTGCCGGTAGGCGTTCCCGAGAATCGAGACGTCGAAGCGGAACTGGCGCGGAAACCCCTGCAGGAGAGCCATCTCGCGGACCGTGCACAGGCGGTGCTGGACGGGGTGGGCATATCGCCCGTTGCCGACGTGGCCGCATTCCCTTTTGATCGTTCGGGCCGGTTCGTCCCACCACATCCGGCCGTAGACGTCGGGGTGGGAACCCCAGTTCTGCTGTTCGACGATCTTGCGTTGTGCCGGATTCAACAACTCGGCGGTCTCGGGTGAGCGGAGCAGATCAGCCCACGATCCGCCGTTCGCCGGAATCGCACGCATTCTTTCGAGACTGCGGTCCTGGGAAAAGGTCGGCGAGACGTGAATGGGGTCTTCCAGGTCGGCCACGCCCGCCTCGACCGGCGGCAGCTTGCCGATCGCCCGGCGGACCGTGGTCGCGGACGGCCGGATCACCCGGCCCTCCCACAGGTCGTCCAAGGTCAGCAGCGGTAGGCCGCCGTCGACCGCGACCATCAGCGTCCGCTCGCGCAGCTGCGGCAGGCCGAACTTCGAGAGCATGTGCGTGCCGCCCCAGACGGAGTACCCGATTCGGGTGAGCTCTTCGGCGAGGCTGTTGAAGTGGTGGCGCTGCTTGCCCTTGACGAGCTCGCGGGCGTTCTCCATCAGCACGACCTTGGGGCGCAACTCCTGCGCGTACACCGCGATCCGGCCGACCAGCGAGTTCCTCGGGTCGTCGCGCAGGTGGTTCAGCGAGCTGATCCGGCTGAAGCCCGAGCACGGCGGGCACGCCAGCAGCACGTCCAGCTCGCCGCGCTTGAGGCCCCAGACCTCGCGCAACGCCGACGGCGAGACCTTGCCGAGGTCGACCTCCAGCGGGTCGACGCCGATGTTCACGCGGTAGGTGTCGTTGCAGCGCAACGAACCGAGCTTCGAGCTCGGCTTGCCGATCTGCGCGTCGGCGGCGCCGACCACCCGGAAGTCGCGGTGGGCGTGGAAGCCGAAGCTCATGCCGCCCGCGCCGGAGAAGATGTCGGCCACCGAGAAGGACACGGCGAGATCGTACGGGCGAGGCGCCGAGGAGGTTTCCGTGCCATCCCGTACCTTTCCCGCCTATGGAGCTGCCGCGCGCCTGGCAACGGCCCGACCCGTTGCGCGGCCTCGACAGGATTTCCTGGACCGAGGTCTACGACGGCCGGGGTGGCGCCGGTCGCGTGCCCCGGTTGCTGCGCTCCCTGATGGACGCCGACGCGGACGTGCGCCTGGATGCGCTCTCATCGCTCGCGGAAAGGCTTCTCGCCGACGACACCGTGTCGGAGGCCTCGTTCTGCGCCGTGCCGTTCCTGGTGGAACTGGGGGCGTCCTACAAGGTCACCGGCGACGTGCGGGACCGCGTGATCTTCCTGCTGGCCGCCATGGCGTTGGCGGGCAAGGGGTTCACCGAGGACGGCCGGCGCACGCACCGCCGCTGGAACGCGCTGGGCCGCGAGCTGCCGCGCACCGCGCCGGACTGGCTGACGCAGACCCGCCACGCCGTCGCCCAGGGCGCGCCGAAGATCTTCGAGGCGCTGGCGTCGGAACGGGTCGCGTGCCTCGTCGCGCTCGCCTGCGCGGTGCCGGAGAAGCTGCCGGAGTTCGTCGTCGGGCTGATGAACGAGATGGTCGAGCTGCCCAACGAGGAGATGCTCGCGGACGCCGCGGAGATCGCCGTGGCGCTGCTGAAGGACGAAGCCGAGTTACTGGGCGTGGACCTGCCGAAGGTGCTCGGCGAAGGGCTGGTGCGGCCCGCGCACCAGCCCCGTGAGGTCACCGCCGCCCTGCTGGGCTACCGGTCCGCCCTCGTCTCCGCGTACGGCGACGAGGGCGCCTGGTAGGCCTTCCTAGGCGATCACGGCCTCTTCGAAGGTCTCCTCCACCGGCATGGCGTCCTCGACCGCGATGGCGGGCTCCAGGGCACCGAGGCCCGTCCCCCACTCCTGGTCGGCCAGCGCGAACGCGGCCACCGTCAGCGCGGCCACCGGAGCGCCCACCGGCATGTTCTCGCGGTGCAGGTCGAGGTCGAGGCGACCACCGATCGGCGACGGGGACAGGCGCAGCGTCGCGTGCGCGGGCTCGTCGGCGTGCGCGAGGCGGCACGCCCAGCCCGTGAAGATCACCCGGCGCTCGTCGACCTCGGTCGGCTGCACGGCCCGCACGTTGGCGCCCACGGCACCGGCGCGGTGGTTGTCCGCGGCCTGGAGCACGAGCTCCTCGAACTCCATCGAGGAGATGTCCAGGTCCCAGCCGGCCACGAGGGCGACCTGGACCAGCGCGAGCGGCAGGGTCGGGACGGCGTCCTCGAAGCACACCATCGCGCCGCCGTAGCGGGTGTTGATCTCGGTCGGCAGGAAGCCGTCCTCGGTCGCGATGCCGTCCAGCGTGAACGTGCCGCGGTAGCCGACGGTGCCGCGCAGGTGCTCGCCGACGCGGCGGGCCAGGTTGCGCATCTCGTCGCGGATCCACACGGGCGGGTCGTAGAACGACGCGCAGCCCGCGTAGAGGAACTTGGCCTGGCCCTGGCGGCGCGGCACAACCATCTCGATCGGGCGCAGCACCGCGGTGCCGTCCGGGAAGACGATGCCGTGCACGCTCACCGGGATGCCTTCCAGGAACGGCATGACCCGGACCTGGTCGCACTTGGGCGCGAGCACGTCGAAGGCTTCCTTGGCCTCCTCGTACGACCGCACGCGGCGCACGAAGTTGGCACCGCCGTTGATCGCGGGGCCGTCACCGGACCAGACGACGCCGGCGCCGCGGTCCAGGATCTCCGACGCGCCCCAGAGGCGTTCGAAGTCGAGGTCGAACACCATCGCGGGCGCGCGGCGAGCGGACAGCTCGTCCCACAGCGCGTCGATCGTGGTCTTGTTCTCCAGCTCGACCCAGTCGTGCTGCCGCGCGTTGAGCACGGGACGGCCCTGGAACTCGCTGATCTCGTTGTAGGGCGTGCTGATCACGACCGCTTCGCTCTTCGCGTCGAAGTCGCGCAGGATCGCCTTCACCTCGGCGCCCGGCTTGGTCAGCAGCTTGCCGAGACGGCGCTGCTCGACCGCGACGAGGCTGCCCTTGATGCCCAGCGAGACCCAGCGGGCGATCTGCGAATCATGCAGCGGCGCGTGATCGTCGGTATCGAGCACGAGCGTATGGCGAGCGCCGAGCGCATGGAGTTCCTGCGCGCGCTTCGCCAGACGGGTACCACCGGCCAGCACTACCAGCCGGTCACCGAACAACTTGCCGAGACGCGCGTTGAGCGCGGAGAGGACATGATTCATCGCCGAAAACTCGCTTAAGAGAAGCGGAGGACGTGACCGGCGAATGCCGGGTAGCGCGTAGCGTAGAGCCACCCGGTATGTGTGTCGAAGCACGGTCCGGCAACGGCCGGATGAATCTTGCTGCGGGCCCTTCGGCGCAGGCCCGCGCTCAAGACGAACTGCTGATGATCTCGCTGCTCAGAGCGAGCGTGCCGCGTCCCGGAGGACCTGGTCAACGCGGTTGAGGAAGCTGCGCTTCGGGTTGATCGACGGCAGCGGTGCCGTGAGCTCTGCGGGCTGGGGTGCGGGTGCGGCTCCCACGATCTCAGCCACGTTGCGCAGGAACTCCTGCCGCTTGAACTCGTGCACGGCGTGATCGTGCAGGAGTCCGGCGATGCTCGTGTGCACAGCGCGATGGGGGTAACTCACTTGGGTGTTATCGGCGCGATCGGGGTCGACCTTTAGGGTCAACTCGTGCGAGTTCTGGTGACCGGCGCCACGGGATACGTAGGCCGCGAGGTAGTTCGTGAGCTGCGGGTTCACGGTCATGAACCTGTTGCGGGGAGTCGGCGCCTGGCGGAACCAGTCGAAGTCGAGAGCGTCGACGCCGTCATCCACCTGGCCGCGGCGGCCCGTGTCAGGGAGTCGTTCCATGACCCGGTTTCGTACTACGAGGCGAACGTCGGCGGCACGCTCGACATGCTGAAGGTGTTGAAGGGGCAACGATTCCTGTTCGCCTCGACTGGTGGGGTGTACCGCCCCTCAGCAGCCGTGCTGACCGAGGAATCGCCCCTCGAACCCTCCTCCCCGTACGCCGCGTCGAAGGCCGCCGCCGAGGACCTCGTGGCGTGGACGGCGCGGTCGGGACAGATCGGGGCGACCACTCTCCGTTTGTTCAACGTCGCTGGAGGTGGTGACACGGACACCACTCGGGTGATCACGCGGGCCGTGGCGTGCGCCGCCGGGACCGTGCCCGGGATGGAGGTCTACGGCGACGGCGGGGCCGTGCGCGAGTTCGTGCACGTGCGCGACGTCGCCGCCGCGTTCGTCGTGGCGCTGGAGGCGTGCGAGGTGGGCACGTCGTCGGTCTACAACGTCAGCGGGACCGCGGCGTCGGTGCGGGACGTGCTGGACGCCGTCGAGGCGGTGACGGGCCGGGCCGTGGACGTGACGTGGAAGCCCGCGCACCCCGGCGAGGTCCGCTCACTGCGGGCGGACACGTCGCGGCTGCGGGCGTTGGGCTGGGAGCCCGGGTTCGGGTCGCTGGAGGAGATCGTCAGGGACCAGTGGCTCGCTTCGGCACCGGAATCCGGTCGAGGTCCTTCGCGATGACGATCTCGCCGTCGAACTCGGCGGCGGCCTCGGCGTGGAACTCGGCAGGGTCCTCGTAGCGCTGGCTGAAGTGCGTGAGGACGAGCTTGCGGACGCGGCAGTCCCGCGCGACGCGGGCGGCCTGCTGGGCGGTGAGGTGGCCGTGGTCGCCGGCGAGCTTGGTGTCGCGGGCGAGGTAGGTCGACTCGATCACCAGCATGTCGGCGTTGTCGGCGAGCTCGAAGACGTTGTCGCAGAGCCGGGTGTCCATGACGAACGCGAACCGCTGGCCCTTGCGGGGTTCGCTGACGTCCGCGAGCTTGACGCCGTTGAACTCGCCCTCCTGCTGCAGCGTGCGCACCTGGGGGCCCGCGATGCCGTGTTCCTTGAGCTTCTCGGGCAGCATCCGGTGGCCGTCCGGCTCGACCAGGCGGTAGCCGAAGCTGTCGATGCCGTGGTCGAGCTCGTAGGCCTCCAGCCTGCCGAACTTCCCGTTGGCGATCTCGCCGTCGTCGGTGACCGGGACCTCCTTTATGTCCGCGGCGTCGTAGAACGCGCTGGCGTACCGGAGGCGTTCGAAGAAGTGCGCGCCCGAGGCCGGGAAGTGGGCGTGGACGGTGTGCGGGACGCGGTCGAGGCTGAGCCGCTGCACGATGCCGGGGACGCCCAGGCAGTGGTCGCCGTGGAAGTGGGTGACGCAGATCCGGGTGATGTCGCTCGCCGCCGCGCCCGACCTCAGGAGCTGGCGCTGGCTGCCGTCTCCCGGGTCGAACAGGAAGCCCTCACCGTCCCACCTGAGCAGGTAGCCGTTGTGGTTGCGCTGGCGGGTCGGGACCTGGCTGGCCGTTCCCAGGACGATCAGTTCCCGGACTGTCACCCCCTGACGCTAGCGTCTGTCCCATGCGGAGCGTGGAAGTTGCGGCGACTTGGCCTGTCGAGAACGTCGCGGTGGCCGTGGTGACGTCCGACGGCGTGGTGGGCGCGCTGGGCGACCAGCAGCGGGTGTTCCCGCTGGCGTCGGTGACGAAGCTGCTGACCTCGTACGCGGTGCTGGTGGCCGTGGAGGAGGGCGCGGTCGAGTGGGACCAGCCGGCGGGGCCCGAGGGCGCGACCGTCCGGCACCTGATCTCGCACACCGCCGGGTACGCGTTCGACAAGGCCGAGGTGCAGGCGGCTCCCGGCACGCGGCGCATTTATTCGAACGCCGGTTTCGACGTGCTGGCGTCTTTTGTGAGCGACGCGTGCGAGATGCCGTTCGCGACTTATCTGCACGAGGCTGTTTTCGAGCCGTTGGGGATGAAGTCGTCCGCCTTGGTCGGCTCGGCCGGCGCCGGGGCCGAGTCCAGTGCCGCTGACCTGGCGTTGTTCGCCGCCGAGCTGCTGTCGCCGCAGCTGGTCTCGGTCGAGCTGGTCGCGGCGGCGACCTCGGTCGTCTTCCCCGACCTGAACGGCGTGCTGCCCGGTTACGGAATGCAGAAGCCGAACGACTGGGGTCTCGGTTTCGAAATCCGTGCCACGAAGTCACCGCACTGGACGGGGAATTCCTTCTCGGCTTCGACCTTCGGTCACTTCGGGCAGTCCGGGACGTTCCTGTGGGTCGACCCGACGATCTCGGCGGCCTGCGTCGCGCTGACCGACCTGCGGTTCGGGCCGTGGGCGATCGAGGCCTGGACGCCGTTCTCAGACGGCGTCCGCGCCGAGCTGGTCAGTCGGCGAGCCTGAGGGCGAGCTGGCGCAGGATCTCCTGCACGTCGGCTTCCTCGTAGTCGTTCTCGTAGGCCTGCGCGACGCCGTGGAAGGCGTAGAGCAGGCCCGCGGTGAACCAGCCGAACTGCGACAGGACCTGGTCCATCGCCTGCTTGAGGGCCTGCGCGCCGGCCTCGTTCAGCTCGCCGTCGACCTTGACCTCGTAGCTGAACACGCCCTCCTGCAACGACTTCAGCGCCATCCGCAGGTAGTCGTTCGAGCCGGCGCCGTCGTAGGTGAGCGTGAGGACGCCGAGCGCCCGCTGCATGATCTCCCGCTGCTCCACGCCGCCACTCTGCCTGTTGATCAGGCGTCCGTCACCTTCCGACACCCCAACGGACCCAGGCGGGGTCCACGGGTTCGAGCTGCTTCTCGAAGGCCTCGGCGATGTCGTCGACGTCCCAGGCCTCGCGTTCGAGGACCGGCTCGACCGGCGAGGTCTGCCCCATGACGTGCAGCCTGCCGTGCGCGAACCGGACGAGCTGACCGGTGACCTTGGCCGCGCGGTCGCTCAGCAGGTACGTGACCAGCGGCGCGATCGTCTCGGGCGGACCGCACGGAGTGGCCTTGGTGTCGGCCACGGCCATCCGCGTCCAGGCGAGCGGGCACACGGCGTTGACCCGGATGCCCTTGTCGTGCAGCTCCGCCGCCGCCCCGGCCGTGATGCTCGCCACGGCGCCTTTGGACGCGGAGTAGGCGATGGCGGTCGGCTGGCCGACCATCGCGACCGAGCCGAGGTTGACGATCGAGCCGCCGCGCATGCTCCGGACGGCCGCGTTGGTGCAGAAGAGCGTGCCGAGGACGTTGACCTCGACCAGTTCGCGGATCCGTTGTGGATCGTCCTCGCCCAGCTCGGCCTGGTGGCGGATGCCGGCGTTGTTGACGAGCCCGTCGATCCGGCCGAACGCCGCGGTGCAGGTGTCGACCATGGCCTCGGCCACGTCGGGATCCTGCACGGGACCGGCGCTGACGACGGCCTTGCCGCCCATGATCGTGATGAGGTCGGCGACCTGCCTGGCGAGCGGCTCGTTGACGTCGTTGACCACCACCGCGGCGCCCGCGGCAGCGGCGTGCGCGGCGAACGCGCGCCCCAACCCCTGCCCGGCGCCGGTGATGACCACGGCCTTGCCCGCCAGAATCGCCATCCGTCGATGATGGCGATTCCAGCGGCGCGAACGGTCCTTCCCATCTGCGAACGGCGGCTGCCCGCGCCGAACGGCGTACGTGACACGACGACCGGTTGTCTCCGCGTTTCCGCAGATCAACCACTGTGGAATCGTTTGCGGTCCGGGTTGGTCCGCAGTAGAAGTCGTTAGCCGGGCTTACGGGCGACCCACCGCGCCACCGAGAACACCCCGGCGGCCCGAGCGGCGTCCAGCACCCGCTTGCCGTCGTGGATCACGGTGTTCTGCTCGCCCTCGTACTCGCCCCAGCCCTGCCCGTCGTCCGGAGGCGTGGACCCCCAGCACTCGACGTCGGGGAAGAGGTCCTCGGCGGCCTCGATGACGAACCCGGCGGCCGACATCATCTCGCGGTACTCGTCCAGCGTCCCGAGCCCGGGGATGGAGATGACCTCCTCGACGGGCCCGATGAACGGCGCGATCTGCTCCTCGGTCCGGTACTCCCCGAACGGCCGGCGAATCCAGTCGACCCCGATGAGCGCCGCGCCGGGCTTGAGCACCCGGAACGCGGCTGCGAAGAACGCCGCCTTGTCCGGCAGGTGACACACCGACTCGTAGAAGCTGACCGCGTCGAGCGAGTTCGTGGGCCAGGGCGTGAGCGTCTTGTAGTCCTCGTCCCCGACCGTGAGGAACACGGCTTTGTGGCTGAGGTCGTGGTCGGCCGCGTACTGGCGCGCCTGCGCCGAGAGCCACTCGTTGTTGGAGATGCCGACGACGTTCGCGCCGGAGATCTCCGCGGTGTAGACGGCCGTCCCGCCGACCCCGCTGCCGAAGTCCAGCCCGGTGTCGCCGGGCCGCAGACCGGCGGCGTCGACCTGCTTGCGCGCCAACGCCTTGGCGGCGTCCTCGGGCGACAGCCCGGCCCGGTCGGCCTCCAGGTCTCCGTGGTGCCAGAACTGCCCCATGAGCGCGTGGTAGGCGGGCCCTGCGTGGTTGTAGTACTCGCGGACCTGTTGCTCGACAGTGGTGTTCACCAAACCCGGCCTTTCGTGTTGAGCTCGCGGCCGCGCATCGAAGGGCCAGCGAGAACTCGTCGGGCCACACCGAAGTCGACCAGCACCGGCGGGGCTCAACGTAGTAGCCGGTTCAACCAGTTGTCCACGATCCCGGTCCGCGCCGGACGTGGATCACGCGGACCGCGTGCCGAACGCCCTGCCCACCGATTCCTGCCACTCCGCCGCCGTCAACGGTGGAGGGTCCTCCGCCTGGAAGAACCCCTGTGGCGCCCCGGTTTCCGCCAACAGGCGGGTGAGCCAGGCGTCGGACACCAGCACTGCGGCGTCCTGGTCCACGCCGATGTCGACCGAGACGCCGAGCACCACGCCGCCGTCTCGCTGGAAGGCGAGAATCACGAAGTCCAACTCCGGTGGGAGAAGTCCCCTCGTGTCGCGGCTGTACAGCACTTCGCCGGACAGCGCCCCGGAAAGCCCGGCCTCGATGATCTCGCCGGCATCGTCCGCGAGCCAGGCGTCCGGGTCGCGCCACGACGGCAGATGCCTTTCCAGAAAGGACTCGACCGTCGGCCGGTCGAGGTGCGGGAGCCGGACGTAGACGTCGAAGCACGGGGCCATGCGGTCATCTTCACCGGAGAAACGACGAAGCCCCAGCGAATTCGCTGGGGCTTCGTCGTGAGCGCGCTCGACAGGATTCGAACCTGTAACCTTCTGATCCGTAGTCAGATGCTCTATCCGTTGAGCTACGAGCGCAGGCTATTCAATTGTAACCGATCCCCTAGAGGCTCGGCCTTGCGGAGGCTCCGGGATTTGAACCCGGGATGGGGGGTTACCCCAAACCGCATTAGCAGTGCGGCGCCATAGACCAGACTAGGCGAAGCCTCCCGGGACCATCCTTGGCCACGGGACATAGGTTACACAGGTCCTCAACCGAGTTGCAAAACGCCCCCCTCTAACACCTGAACCTGCTGGTCAGAGCACGTTCAGAGAGCCGGAGAGGGGCGTTAAACGCCTGGTCACCGCGCGCGGAGTGACCTAGATCATTCCGAGGCGATTTCCAGGAAGGGTCGGAGCGACTCCGGATTGCGGAGCGCGCCCCTGCTGACGGCCTTGTCCGGGTCCACGCCGGCGAGGATCTTCTTGACCGGGACCTCGCACTTCTTGCCGTTCAACGTCCTGGGGATCTCGGCCACGGCCACGAAGCGGTTCGGGACGTGGCGCGGTGACAAAGACGAACGCAGTTCCTTGCGCAGCAACGGTTCCACGTCGGACAACGCCACGCCGTCGAGCACCACGAAGCAGAGCAGTTCGCCTTCGGCGACGCCCGAGGTGTCGATGACCAGGGAGTCGACGACGCCGTCGATCGACTCGACGACCCGGTAGAACTCCGAGGTGCCCATGCGGACGCCGCCCCGGTTCAGGGTCGAGTCGGAGCGGCCGTAGATCACGGCGGAGCCGCGCGGGGTGATGCGGATCCAGTCGCCGTGGCGCCAGATTCCCGGGTACGTGTCGAAGTAGGCGTCGCGGAGGCGGGAGCCGTCGGTGTCGTTCCAGAAGAAGACCGGCATGGACGGCATCGGTGCCGTGATCACCAGCTCGCCCACGGCGTCCTCTAGGGCCACACCGGCTTCGTCGTAGGCGAAGACGGCGGCGCCTAGGGCTCGGCAGGAGAGTTCGCCCAGCCAGACCGGGCGGTCCGGGGAGGCGGCCACGAAGGCCGTGCAGAGGTCGGTGCCGCCGGAGACCGAGGCGATCTGGACGTCCTTGCCCACGGCCGAGGCGATCCAGCGGAAGCCTTCCGGCGTCAGGGGTGCGCCGGTGGAGCCGACCACTCGCAGGCCCGTCAGGTCGTAGCGGGACGACGGGTCGAGGCCTTCCTTCAGGCACGACTGGACGTACGGGGCCGAGGTGCCGAAGTAGGTGACTCGGTGTTGTTCGGCCAGGTGCCACAAGGTGTTCAGCGACGGGTAGGCCGGGCTGCCGTCGTACAGCACGATGGTCGTGCCGACCATCAACGCGCCGACGAGGTAGTTCCACATCATCCAGCCCGTGGTGGTGAACCAGAAGAAGCGGTCGCCGGGGCCCAGGTCGCTGTGCAGGCCCAGCATCTTGAGGTGTTCCAGGACGATGCCGCCGTGGCCCTGGACGATGCCCTTCGGCAGGCCCGTGGTGCCGGACGAGTAGAGCACCCACAGCGGGTGGTCGAACGGCACCGGCGTGAACTCCAGGGCCGCGCCCTCGTGCTCCGCGAGCAGCTCGCCGAACGACAGCGTGTCGGGGAGCGTCGAGCCGTTGTCCAGGTAGTCGATCAGGACGGTGGCGCGCAGGCCCGGCAGCTGGGAGCGGATCTCCTCGACGACCGGGCGGCAGTCGAACGACCGTCCGTTGTAGACGTAGCCGGAGACGGCGACGAAGACCGCGGGCTCGATCTGGGTGAAGCGGTCGGCCACGGCGCGGGCGCCGAAGTCCGGGGAGCAGGACGACCACGTGGCACCCAGGGAGGCGGCCGCCAGGAAGGCGATGAGGGCCTCGGGGGCGTTCGGGACGAGTGCCACCACCCGGTCGCCCTCGGAGACGCCCAGAGACGCCAATGCGGCCCGGAAAGAGGCCACGCGGGAACGCAGCGCGCCGAACGTCAAAGAAGAGGCGACGCCGTCTTCGCGATGGAAGATCACGGCGAGGTCGTCGTCGGCTCCGCGCCGCAACGCGTGCTCGGCGTAGTTCAGGGTCGCGCCGGGGAACCACGAGGCGCCCGGCATCTCCGCGGACCCCAGCACGCGCTCGTGAGGCGTGTGGAACCGGACGTCGAAGTACGAAGCAATGGCGCCCCAGAACCCCTCGAGGTCGGAGACGGACCACGCCCAGAGCGACTCGTAGTCGTCAAAGGAGTGCCCGCGGTCGGCGAGCCAGGAGCGAAACGCGGTCATCCCGTTGTCCCTTGTGGGGTCCGGGCGCCACAGCAGTTCGACGTCGGTGTCGGTCATGCCCCATGTCTAACCGAGGCACAACCGCACGTCCATGTGTGATTGGCGGACTTGCCGCAGCCCGCCTGTGTGGTCTCAGCCCGCCGCGATCAGCTCGTCGACGGCGCTGGTCAGCCGCGAGGCGTCGGCGGGCGCGAGCACCAGCCAGCCGTCCTGCTTGCGCAGGAGGTAGCGGCCCTCGCGGGTGTCGAGCCACGAGACCGAGCGGCCGGTCGGGCGCGGCACGCCGTCGCGGTTGCGGGCGGTCAGGCCCAGTTCACCGCCGCCGATGCGGGACGTGATGATCCGCATCAGGTTGTGGGCCTCGGGCTCGCGGATGCCGGCGTCGCGCAGGATGTCGAGGAACGCCTGCTTGCCCTCCTGCTCGCCCGCCTGACCTGCGCGGACGTAGTCGTCCCAGCGCACGTTCACGGCACGGCCGGTACCCGGCGCGAGGCCTGGCAACGATGACACCGTGGCCGAGGCCAGCGCGGTCGGGTGGAACGGGTACAGGTGCACCTGGTCGTTCACGCGGGCCGCGAAGGCACCGCCCCAGCCCGCGCAGGCGATGCCGCGGGCCAGTTCGGTCCCCTTGAAGTACGCGATCTCCAGCGCCCGGTCGAACTCGCCCAGGCCGGCGACGAGGGCGCGCAGGTCGGGGTCCGGTCGCTGGATCGTGCCGAGCCGCCGCGCGCTGAGCGTCTGCGAGCTCTGTTCGACGAGACGTTGCCGTGCCGCCCTGGTCGCGCCCACGTGGGGCGTGCCGAGCGGCACGACGCGGTCCTCGCCGTGCACGGCTTGCCACAGCAGGAAGAACTCCTGCGAGCTCACCGTGAACTGGCGTTGGTTCACTGACCGATCACCGGCGGGGCCGCCTTGCGGTCCAGACCGAAGACGTTGTCGTCCTCTTCCAGGTAGCTCGCCGTCTTGTGCTCGCGGGAGTCGTTCTGGCCTCCGGCACCGGGAGCACCGGCCGCCATCGGCGCGCCGCCCATCGCGAGCGGGTTCTGGAACGCCTTGGTCGTGTTGCCCGGTGCCGCCGAGGCCGCGGCCGCCGCACCACCGGCACCGCCACCACCGCGCGCGCCGTCGCTCACACCGGCCGCACCACCACCGACACCGCCACCGGCTCCCGCGCCGCCACCGCTGGCGGCAGCGCCCTGGTTGCCGGAGCCGAACGGACGGGCCATGCCGCCGAAGCCGCCGAACCCTCCGGCGCCACCGCGGCCACCGGCACCGCCACCACCGCCGTAGCGGGAGGACGTGTTCGTGGTGCCGCGGTTCTGCGCGTTCTGCGGGTTCGTCGTCGTGACGGGGCCACCCGCGCCACCACCGGCACCACCGTCGCCGCCACCCGGACCGCGGGTGGTGAGGTCGGGACCGGTCGGCGTCGGTGCGAGCGGGTTGACCGGAGGCGTGAACTGCGACGGCACGGTCTGGTCGACGGCCGCCGAGTTGCGCTGGAACGCCGCCATCACGTCCGCGGCGAGGCGGTGCGAGGCGTCGTTGGCCGCGAGCGTGTCGACCGGGCTGCTGCCGACGGTCTGGAAGCCCGCGAAATCAGCGGTGTTCTGCGTGATCAGCCGATCGCGCAACGCGGGGCTGTTGAAGCTGTCGACCTGGTCGATGGCCTGGAACCGGTTGACGAGCGCCGGGTTGGCCAGCGCCGGGTTCGCCACCGCGGCGTCCGTGGGCACCGGCGGTGCGGGTGCGGCGGGCGGCGGCGGCATCGCGGCGCGGGCGGTCTCGACGTTGCTGGTCTCCGTCGTGATCGCGGCCGACACCTTGGTCGCGTAGTTCGCGGTGTCGTCGACCCAGTTGGTGACCTCGGTGATGCCACCGCGGGCGAGCCGCGCGGACTCGCTGTCCCAGCCGACCGAGGAGTCCTCGACGGCCTTGAGCAGGCTCGTCCGGACGCCGGCGATGTCCTCGCCGATCTTCTTCCAGTTCGTGGCCGCGGCCTGGGCACCGTCGAGGTTCACGCCCGTGTGCACCATGTTGTAGAGCTGCTCGTGCGTGTACGTCATCCAGTCGACCGGCTCGTGCAGGTCGTTGCGGTCGTACTTGTCGTCGTCGTGGTGCGACGACTTGTTGTCCTTGTCGTCGTCGCCCCTGTTGTCGTTGCCCTTGTTGCCGTGCGAACCGTGGCTCACCAGGACCCCCCGGCGTTCTTCATCGACTTCTCGGCTTCTTCGTCGGCATCGCGGATGCTGTCGCGGTTGCGGCGCAGGGCGTTGCCGATGTCGTCGAGGACCTTGAACAGGTCCAGCAACGCCTTGGCGGCCCCGGAGTCCTCCCCCACGGCCAGGTCGGAGAACCTCGCGCTGATCGCCTTGGCGACCGGGTTCTCCCCCAGCTGCAGCGGAGTGGCCAGTTGGTCGGTGGCGCGCTGCCACAGGTCCATCACCTGGTCGCGCGCGGTGTCGACGGCCTTGATCAGCGCGTCGGCCGCCTCGACGTCGAGCGTGAGCTTGCCCGAGTCGGCGGCCTCGTCGAGCTTGGCCGCCGCGTGACTCGCGCCCGCCTTGTCCGCCAGCATCTGCTGCTGGAGGACGGGTTTCGCCGCCGCGAGCTGCTCAGCCGTGATCGGCGCGGTGACCGACGTCGAGACGTCAGGCGTCACCGGTGGAGCGCCCGTGCCCGTCGTCGGCGTGGTCGCAGTTGTACCGGTCGTCGTACCAGTGGTGGTGCCTGTCCCAGTGCCTTCAGCCATCCCTTATAACCCCCTGCACTGCATAACTCGTCACCGCAGCACTGGGCGTTACTCACAGCTACACCCAGTCAGCCGTCCGAAGCACTCCTTAGATGTACCTGGAGGACGGTTCGGTTCCAATCCGCCGGAAAGACTCTTACCTCATGTGAGCGTCAAACCAGTTCAACGCACGAACCCATGCTTCGTCACTCGAAACGTTGAAACGGACCAGATCTGACGCGGTTTCGGAGCTGATCACAGCATCGCGAAGCTTGCTCACTTCTTCCGAGTCCTCGTCGCGGTAGATGCCGAGCCACGGGCAGGTGAGGTCGCCGGCCACGTCCACCAGGGCGGGAAGGCCCTCCGACAGCGGCTCGAGGATGCCCGGCGCCTGCACGGTGACGGCCGCGCCGATCGTGCGGCTCGCGGCGACGACCATCGCGATCGTGCCGCCGATGTCGAACCCGACGACGCCCATCCGGTCAGCGCTCACGCCCTGCTGGCCCAGCCAGACGAACGCGACGTCGGTGTCCGCGAGCAACCGGTCGCCGTTGAGCTTGCTGACCTGGTCCCGGATGTCGTCGCCGTGCACGCGGTCGGCGTCGTAGAGGTGCGGCGCGATCGCGAGCCATCCCTCGTCCGCCAGGCTGCTGACGAGCGTGCGCACACCGGCGGTGATACCGCGGGCCTCGTGCAGCACCACGAGTCCGCCCCGGACGGCGGAGTCGGGTTCGGCGATCGTCACCCTCAGCTCACGGCCGTCGGTGAGGGAAAGCGTCTCGACGCGGGTACTGGTCATGATTCCCACCCTTCCACGACGGGGTGAACTCCAGTCAACGTGACCAATCGGACGGAGCAATGCGAGGATCGCGGGTATGAGCGTGCGAACCCGTGCCGACCTGGCGTCCCTGCCGTCCTACGTGCCCGGCAGGTCCATCCCCGGCGCCATCAAGCTCGCGAGCAACGAGGTGTCCGCCGGACCGCTCCCGAGCGTCGTCAAGGCGATCGCCGACGCGGCCACCGGCATCAACAGGTACCCCGATTCGGGCAGCGTCGAACTCACCGACCGGCTCTCGGACCGGCTCGGCGTCCCCGCCGACCACATCGCCATCGGCTGCGGCTCGGTGACCCTGTGCCAGCAGCTCGTCCAGGCCACCTGCACCGAGAACGACGAGGTGCTGTTCGCGTGGAGGTCGTTCGAGGCGTACCCGATCGTCACGCACGTGGCGGGCGCGAAGCAGATCCGCGTGCCGCTGAACTCGGAGCACACGCACGACCTGGACGCGATGCTGGCGGCGATCACGCCGAACACGCGGATGGTCTTCGTCTGCAACCCGAACAACCCGACGGGCACCGCGCTGCGCACCGAGGAGATCGAGGCGTTCATCGCGAAGGTCCCGCGGGACGTGCTCGTGATCCTCGACGAGGCCTACAAGGAGTTCGTCGACGACGCGCACGTGCCGGACGGCGTCGAGCTCGCGAAGCAGCAGTGGGCCGCGGGCCACGACAACGTCGCCGTGCTGCGGACGTTCTCCAAGGCGTACGGCCTCGCGGGCCTGCGGGTCGGCTACGCGGTCGCGCCGCCGGTCGTCGCGGACGTGCTGCGCAAGGTCTACGTGCCGTTCTCGGTGAACGCGCTGGCCCAGGTGGCCGCGATGGCGTCGCTCGACGCCGAGGACGAGCTGATGGTCCGCTGCCGTGCGATCGTCGCGGAACGCACGCGCGTGCGTGGCGAACTGCTGGCCATGGGCTACGACGTGCCGGAGACGCAGGCGAACTTCGTGTGGCTGCCGCTGCGCGAACGCACCGCCGAGTTCAACGCGCACTGCCTGGAGCACAAGGTCGTCGTGCGGGCGTTCGTCGAGGAGGGCGCGCGCGTGACCATCGGCGAGCCGGACGAGAACGACGCCTTCCTGGCCGCCGCCCGCGCGTTCCTCAAGTAGTGGCTACTTGGTGAGCAGCTGAACGATCGCCGCGACTCCCACCACCACGATGACGCCGCGCAACACGGCGGGTGGGAGTTTGCGGCCGATCTTCGCGCCGATCTGGCCACCGACCACGGACCCGACGGCCAGCAGCAGCACGACCAGCCACGCGACGTCGGCGATGAAGATGAACATGACGCCGGCGACGAGGTTCACGAACGCCGTCAGCACGTTCTTCAGCGCGTTCATCCGCTGCAGGTGCTCGCTGACGAGCACGCCCATGATGCCCATGACCAGCACGCCCTGGGCCGCGCCGAAGTAGCCGCCGTAGATGCCCGCGGCGAAGACGCCGAACCACAGCAGCAGACCGCCATCGTTGTCGTTGCGGCGGTCGGCGAGCTTGCGGTTGAGCCACGGCTGGATCACCACGAGCACCAGCGCGATCACGATCAGCACCGGCACGATCGCGGTGAACGCCTTGTCCGGCAGCGTGACCAGCAGGATCGCGCCGATGACGCCACCGAGGATCGACGCGGGCAGCAGCCGCTTGATCCGGTCGCCCTGGCCCTTGAGCTCCTCGCGGTAGCCCCACGCGCCGGAGAGCGAGCCCGGCACCAGGCCGAGGCTGTTCGACACGTTCGCGACCACGGGCGGGTAACCGACGGCGAGCAGCACGGGGAACGTCACCAGGGTGCCGCTGCCGACCACGGTGTTGATGCCGCCCGCGAACATCCCCGCGACGACCACGAGGACTGCTTCCCAGAACGACATGTCACCCCCAGATACCCGATGGTTCGCGACGCTAACACTTGACTCGCGACCACGAACTGTGGCGCTCATGACAACAGGCCCGGTACTCAGCGTGAGCACCGGGCCTGCGTTTCTCGTGGTTCAGGAGCGGCGGCGGGCCGCTACTCGGGCGCCGAAGCCGAACGCGACGAGCAGCAGGGCGACCACACCCAGGCCGAGCACGCTGGCACCGGTCCTGGCGAGCGCCTTGCTCCCGCCCTGCACCGCGCTGTCGTCGGCGGGCTGCTCACCCGGCCGGTTCGGCTGGTCCGGCGGAGGTCCGGGCACGACCCACAACGCGTACCTGTCCTCACGCCCACCGGCCACCCACACGTGGCCGTCGTCGCCCTTGAACTGCCACGGGCCGTCGATCTTCGCCCAGTACTCGCCGGACCTCACCTGCGAGAACAGCACGGTGCCCGCGGCGTCCGAGGTGGCCTCGGTGACGATGCCGCCGAACTCCCGTTCGGTCATCAGCACGACTCGGGCGTTCGGGATCGCCTCACCGGGGTCGAGCCACGCGTTGCCGTTCACGTCGTGCCCGAGCGTCACCCTGAGGTCGCCGGTCTCGCCGGAGATCGCCGCCCAGTCGTAGGCCGTCGAGCCGTCCTCGTTCCACTCGACGAACGACGAGAACCTGCAGTTCAGGGTGACGCGGCTGAGGAGGCGCGCGCTCTCGGGCACCTTCTCGGTGAGGGTGAACGTCCTGGTCTCGTTCGGTGCGAGGTCGATCCCCTTGTCGCGGAGGTCGCCCCAGCCCTCGGTCATGGGCCTGCCACCGAACTCGTCCGGCTTGCCCGCCGGGTTGCAGTAGGCCTGGATGCCCTTCAACGGGTTACTGGTCCGGTTGGTGAGCGTGATGGTGATCTTGGCGTCCTCGCCGACCGCGTAGGACGACTTGTCGAGCACCGCCGTCGCCCCGAGCTTCTCGTTGTACGGGCGCTCGGCGCGGGCGACGAGCTGCAGCTGCTCCTCCGGGCTCACGGTGTGCTGGATGCTCAAGGTCTCCCAGCGCACGATCCAGCCGTCCGCCAACGTGTAGCTGAACACGTACTGGCCGGACGGGATGTCGCGGAACGTGAACCGGCCCTGGGCGTCCGTCGTGGTCTTGAAGTAGCCGTAGGGCGCACCGCCGTTGGCCTCGACCACGGCGTCCGGGGCCTCCTCGCCGGGATCCCGCTGCCCGTTGGCGTTGCGGTCGACGTAGACGACGCCGGTGACGTCACCGTCGGTCGGCACGACCTCGGCCCTCTCCGAGCTGACCCTCCAGCTCTCCTGCAGGCCGAAGTAGTCGATCCACGCCGCGGCGCCCACCGTGTTGTCGCGGGGAGCGTGGATCGTGGCCGTGGCGCTGAACGTGCGCGACTCCCCCGCCGGGATCCGCGTCCCGACCACCATCAGCTCCTGCCAGGTGTCGGGGTCGACCCCTATCTCCTGGAAGTCGGGGTTCACCGTGAACAGCTCCGCGGTCTTGCCGCCGGTGTTCGTGACCGTCAGGTCGACTCGCACCGTCTCGTGCGACCCGTAGCTCGGCTTGTCGAACTTCAACGTGGCGCTCAACGCCGCCGGAGCCGCGCGTTTGAGGAACCTGACGGCGCCGCTCGGGGAGGGCACGACCATCCGCTGCTGGCTGTCGTCGGTGAAGTCCCACGACCCGACCAGCAACGCCTGGTACTCGCCCTCGCTCAGGCCGCTGAAGTCGATCCTGCCGTCGGCGCCGCTCGTGCGCTCGGTGATCCGCGTCCCGTCCTTCGGGTTCACCAGGACGACCTGCGCACCGCTGACCAGCTCGGATTCGTCGATGCGCTGATCGGCGTTCCGGTCCTCGCCGAGGATCATGCTGTGGTCGAGGCCGCCGGTCAGCTTCATCTCGATGCGCGATTTCGGGCCGTCGTTGTTCGAGTAGACGTGCGGGGAGAACATCACTTCGTACACGAATCGCCCATCCGGCAGGGCGTCCGCCGGCATGGGCTGCTCGATCACGTACGTCGCCCGCTGACCGGGGTCGAGCGCGATGCCCTGGTTGCCGCCCAAGCCCCACCACGCGCCGGCGATGGCGTCCTCGCTGCCCGAACCCAGGCGCACCGCCTGGGCACGGATTCCTTCCATTCGACGGGCGCTGATGTTCTCCAGGGTCGCGGTGATCTTCGCCGTCGACGGGTAGGTGTAGCTGTCGCGGTCGGCCGACGTGGTGATCGTCAGCTGTTCGGAGTACGGGCGCTCGCCGCGGGCGGTCAGCTGCGCGGTCTGGCCGGCGACGACCTCGAACTCGTAGTTCCGGTGCTCGTAGTCCTCGCTCTGGCTCCTGTGCACGACCCAGCCGTCCGGCAGTTCGTACGCCACCTCGTAGGTCTCGGGCCGGAGGCCGGTGAAGGCGAAGGCACCCTCGTCGTCGGTCGTGGTCTCGTGCTCGGCGCCCATCCACTCGGTGACGGTCACCTTGGCGCCCTTGGCGATCTCGCCGGGGTCCAGCGCGCCGTTGTCGTTCCTGTCGAGGTAGACCACACCGGAGACGCCGCCCGTCGGGGCGTCCTGCGCGAGGGCGGGTGTCGTGCCGAGAGCGAGCATCAGGACGGCTGTCAGTGCACCGGTCTTGACCACGCGCGGACCGTACCGCAAGCCTGTGACCTGGCAAAAGCCCTTTGTTCAGCGTCAAAAACCCGGTCCGAACTTTCCTGCGGACGAAGGCAACCGGCGGGGCTCTTCGAGCGTGAGCATCGCGGGGGTTCGTCTGCTCTCGGGGTGGCATGCTGGTCTTCGTGACGCCGGAGGACCTCGCGCACCTGCGCCGGGCACGCGACCTGATGGACCGCGAGTACGCGCGGCCGTTGGACGTGCCCGCGATGGCCCGTGCCGCGCTGATGTCGCCGTCGCACTTCTCCCGGCAGTTCCGCGCGGCCTACGGCGAGACCCCGCACGGCTACCTGATGACGCGGCGGATCGAGCGCGCGAAGGCGTTGCTGCGGCTGGGGAAGCTGTCGGTGACCGAGGTGTGCGTCGAGGTCGGGTGCACGTCGCTCGGGTCGTTCTCGGCGCGGTTCACCGAACTGGTCGGGGAGACGCCGTCGGCCTACCGTGCGCGCTCGCACGACGCGCTGGCCGCGGTACCCGGCTGCCGGCTGATGGGGCTGACGCGGCCGAGCAGATTTCGAGAAGCGACTCCTTCGCCGCGTACCTAGGGTTTTGCGGCATGAAGCTCTCGCACACGTTCCTCTTCGTCCACGACCAGGACGCCGCGCTGAAGTTCTACCGCGACGTCGTCGGGCTCGAGGTGCGCACCGACGCCACCATCGAGAACGGCTACCGCTGGCTCACCGTCGGTCCTGCCGAGCAGCCGGAGGTCGAGATCGGACTGGCCCTGATCGGCCCGCCCGTCCCGCCGACCGACCACGAGGCGCTGCACGCGTTGCTGGCCAAGGGATCGCTGCAGGGGATCATCTTCGCGCACGACGACGTGGACGCGAAGTTCGAGCAGGTCCGGGCGGCCGGCGCCGAGGTGATGCAGGAGCCGATCGACCAGTACTACGGCGTGCGCGACTGCGCGTTCCGCGACCCGTCCGGCAACATGATCCGCTTCTCGTCGACGCACCGAAATCCGTTTCCCGGATAGGTCGCCGCTGTGCTTCAGTAGTTCCCTCAGGCGGTTACACAGACAAGGTCGATGCCATGGCAGCCCCCGGACACACCGGGTGCTTCAGCCGTACCCGGTGACTCTCGCGCACTGATTCTCGCGATCACCAGGAGCATCACCTTGAGTTGGTACACCTCGTTCTTCACCGATCTCGCCAACAGGTTCTGGCGTGGCGCCGTCCAGCCGGAGCAGACCTCGGCCGAGATCGACTTCATCACCCGGTTCAGCGCCGGTCCGCGCGTGCTGGACGTTCCGTGCGGCAGCGGCAGGCACAGCATCGAGCTGTCCCGCCGTGGCTACACGACCGTCGGCATCGACATCTCTTCTGAAGCCATCGCGCACGCCCGTGCGTCGGCTCCGGACCTCGACTGGCGGGAGGGCGACCTCGCGTCGCTGGGCTCGTTCGGCGTGACCGCCGATCTGGCCCTCTGTCTGGGCAACAGCTTCGGGTACCTCGACCACGAGGGCTCGCAGCGGTTCCTGGGCGACCTCGCCGCCGCCGCGCCCGTGCTGGTGATCGACTACGGCTGCACGGCCGAGTCGTTGCTACCGAACCTGCCGGGTGAGCTGCGGATGTCGTTCGGTGGCGTCGACTGCGTCGCCGTGAACACCTACGACATCGCCACCGGGCGGCTGCTGATCGACTTCACGTTCACCGACGGGGAGCGGGTCCAGGAGTCGGCCTGCGTGCAGCACGTCTACTCGGTCGCCGAGCTGACCCGGATGCTCGTGTCTGCCGGGTTCTCGTCGGTCGAGCTGTTCGGTGACGTCGACGGCCGGGCGTTCCGGCTGGGCGACCACCGGTTGCTCGCCGTGGCACGTCGGTGAGAAACGAGCGGCCCGTCCCTTCCCAGGGCGGGCCGCTCGTTCCGTCAGCCGAGGTTGTTCGTGTCGAACGTGTTGCAGCGGGCCGGGTCGCCGGTCTGCAGGCCGAGCGTGAACCACTTCTGCCGTTGCTCCGAGCTGCCGTGGCTGAACTTGGTCGTGTCGACCCTGCCGCCGCCGAGCTCGCGCTGGATGAAGTCGTCACCGATGCGGGCCGCCGCGTCGAGGGCCGCGTTCACGTCCTCCTGGGTGATGTTCGTGATCAGCGGCTGGCCGTTGGCGGACGGGACGGTCGTCGCCGCCTTGCCCCAGGCACCCGCGTAGCAGTCGGCCTGCAGCTCCAGGCGCACGCCGTCCGAGGTCGGGCCGGTGCCGGGGCGGACGCGGTCCGAGGTGCCCAGCAGGTTCTGCACGTGGTGGCCGTACTCGTGGGCGAGCACGTAGGCCTCGACGAACGGGCCGCCGGTCGCGCCGAACTTGGTGCGCAGCTCGTTGAAGAAGTCCAGGTCGATGTAGACCTGGGAGTCGGCCGGGCAGTAGAACGGGCCGACCGCCGAGGTCGCGTTGCCGCAGCGGGTGTTCACGCTGTTGCGGAAGAAGTTGGTCTTGGTGACCTGGTAGGTGTTGCCCGAGCGGGCGAACTGGTCGGTCCAGAAGCCCTGGATCGAGTTGATCGTGGCCACCACCCGGCAGTCGCTGTCGCGGTTCGCGTCGGCGCCGGTCTTGCACTTCTCCGCCAGCTGACCGGACTCGACCTGGGTGTTGCTGCCCATGCCCTCCAGGCCGCTCGCGGGCAGCTGGATCCCGGTGAACTGCTGGAACAGGAAGTAGATGATGAGGCCGACCACGCCGAGGCCGCCACCGACACCGGCGACCCGCCCGCCGACACCGCGCTGGTCCGAAACCTGCGAAAGGTCGAGTTCCGCGCCTTCGTTGAACTGCACCGCGTGCCTCCATGCCAAGGACCCGTAGGCGGCACACGATAAAGCACAAAAGACGCCCAGGTGCGGGACCCGACGTCGGGGCACCGCACCTGGGCTTTCCCATTTGGAAGTGACGACTACGGCCCACGAAGGTTGGCGTGGCGCTCAGCCGGTGACGCCTTGAGACGACACCGATGCCGAGCTCAACAGCGTCGGAGTGCGCCGAGCGAACGCCTGACGGCGCCTGGGCACCCGAAACCTCGTGTCCGTCGCTACACAGTCGCGACCGGACCGGTCACGTCCGATCCACTCGCGGGGATGCGACAGACCGCGTTTCGCCACAGCGAGGAGATACCTGCACAGCACCACCTACCCCTTCTGGGCGTGGCCTCCGGGCGGTCTTGTTCATTCACCTGCCGGTTGCCAGCTCGTTATCGACTATGCGCTTGATCGCCACATTTCACAACACCTCACCGCAAACCTGAATTGGTGAAGTCAGACGGGTGACCTGCGGAGATCGACACTGCAGACAGCAATCGCCCGGCGAGAGAAAATCTCGCCGGGCGATTGTGAGAAAAGATCGGATATTTGTTGATCAGGCCTTCGTGATGCGGCGCGCACCCCTGCGGGCCATCACGCCGGCGGCCATCAGGCCGAGGCCGACCAGCAGGAACTCGAGCGGGTCCGCACCCGTCCTCGACAGGTTCGGGATGACCGGGGCGGCGTGCTCGGAGGCCTTGTTGCCGGTCTGCGGGAGGCCCGCGCCCGAGTCGTCGCCGGTGGTGCCGCTGCCGGAGTTGTCGTGGTTGTTGCCGCCGCCGGGGTTGCCGTTGCCGGGGTTCTCGTTGCCCGGGTTGCCGCCGGGGTTCTCGCCACCGGGGTTCTGGCCCGGGTTCTCGCCGGGGTTCTCACCCGGCTGCTCGGGGTTCTCACCCGGCTGCTCGGGGGTCTCGGAGGCCTTGCCGCAGTCGCCGCTCGCGGTGCCCAGCACGCCCGCGGCGGTGCCGCAGACCGTCACCGGGGCCTCGATGGTGCCGTTGGCCTGCTCGGGCTTGGTCTCGCCGCAGCTGCCCGTGCCGCCGCCGGCGACGCCGACCGAGTTGCCGCAGACCGTGACGGGCGCGGAGACCAGTGCCTTGTCGGCCTGGAGGCGTTCGGCGGGCTCGGTGTCGCAGGTGGCGTCGCTGTGGCCGAGGACGTTGATCGCGTTGCCGCAGACCTTGACCGGGACGCTGACGAGGTTGCCGACGCGGACCTCGTCGTCGATGTTCAGCGGCACCGGGACGGCCTGGGCCCAGCCGGCGGTCGCGACCATCAGGCCACCGGTGAGCAGGGCGGCGGACATGGTGCGGTTGAGGTTCTTGCGCATGACTTGGTTCTCCCTGGTTCGTGGCTGATCCCTTCTGGTTTCCAGGGGGAGATCAGTCAGGGGAGAACGTCGGCTCCTCCGCGCGCACGGTGTGCGGCACGTCGTGGTGTTCGGTGTTCGTGAGTTGCACTGTGGTGGTGGGCGGGCGCGTTGTGCACGGCAGCGTGCCCACCGGGGTCTGGGTGCTGGTGCTCGTGCCCGCGCCGCTCTGCGGGAGCGTGCCGGGGACCGGCTGCTCCGCCTGCTGGGGCTGCGGGACGGGCGCGGGGTGTTCGGGTGCCGCCTCTGGTGGCGCCGGCGCTTCCTGGCGTTGCTGGGGCACCTCGGCTCGCACGGGTGCTGTGAGACGTTCGGGCGCGGCCTGGGGCGGTGCCGGGGCCTCGGGAGTCGTCTCGACGCGCGGTGCCGGCTTCGGCGGGACGGGCGGTTCCGGTTGCTCCGGCGCGGTCTCGACCTTCAGCGCGATCTCGACGACGGGGAGCTCGACCGCGATCTTGAGCTGGTCGATCTCGATCTTCACGTCGGCGTGCGCCTCGCCTGCTCCGCCCAGCAGCCAGGCGCCGGTCAGCAGACCGGCGAGCAGCAGGAGCCGACGCAACCAGGACATCGGCCCTCACCCTAGATCAAATGGAGCAGTCCCGGGCGTCAAAAAGGCCGTCCCGGCGACTTCGCGTCGCCGGGACGGCCCTTCTGGTGCGGTCTGCGGTTACGGCAGAACCGTGATGCGGTCGAGCGCCGGGGCGCCCTGGCCGGGGTGGGCCGTCAGGTACGCGGAGAACGCGTCCAGGTCGATGCCACCGCCGGTGATGTTGGTGCCCTTGGTGAACTCGCTGAAGCCGTCACCACCGCCCTGCAGGAAGCTGTTGATCGTGACGCGGTAGCTGGCGTTCGGGTCGAGCGGCACGCCGTTGAGCGTGACGTTCGAGACCTTCGAGCCGAATGCCGCGGACTGCGACCAGCTGTACTTCAGGCCGGCCGACGGCTGGAGGACGAACGTCCTGGCCGCGCTGAACTGCTGCTCCAGCACGGTCTTGATGTTCGCACCGGTCAGCGTGACCGTCTGCAGGATGTTGCCGAACGGCTGGACGGTGAACGCCTCGCCGTACGTCGCCACGCCGTTGCCCTCGTTCTCCGTCGAGCTGGGGAACGTGAGGTCGGCACGCACACCGCCGGGGTTCATCAGCGCGAGCACCGCGCCGTTGCCCGTGGTTCCGGCGAGCTGCGAGTCGGCGATCAGGTTGCCCAGCGCCGACTCACCCGCGGGGTTCTGCGCGCGGAGGATGTCGGAGCTGATCGTGCCGACCGGCCGGTTGGCGATCGGGCGGACCTTGACCTTGGCCGTGTCGACCAGCGCCTGGACCTCGGGGTCCGGCGTGACGGTGCGGGTGACGATCTTGTTGTCGGCCTTGGTCTCGCCGCGGATGACGTCGCGCGTCCGGCGGTCGATCTTGAGGTCGACGACGCTCAGCTCACGACCGAACGCCAGGCCCTCGATGAACGGCCGCGGGTTGCCCGCCGGGTCCTTGACCACGCAGTTGTAGTGCTGGTGGCTGTGGCCGGAGAAGACCGCGTCGATCTTGGGGCTGACCTGCGTGGCGATGACGCTGCCGGGGTTGTTGGGAGCGACGTTGCACGCGTTGGGGCCGCCACCGGACGAGGTGACCTGGTCGCCCTGGTGCACGAGCAGCACGATCGACTTGATGCCGATGGCGTCGAGGAGGTTGGCGTACTTGTTGGCCGCCTTCACCTCGTCACCGAACTTGATCTCCTTGATGCCGTTCGGGTCGACCAGGATCGGCACGTCCTTGAGCGGCATGCCGATGAAGCCGATCGGGATCCCGTCCCGGATCTCGACCCAGAACGGAGGCAGGGCCGGCAGCCCGTGCTTCGCGTCCGTGACGTTCGCACCGAGGATCGGGAAGTTCGCGCCCTTGTACTTCTCGCTGAACTGGCACCCGTCCACCGGGTGGCAGCCGCCGCGCTGCATGCGCAGCAGCTCCTTGTAGCCCTCGTCGAACTCGTGGTTGCCCGCCGCGGTCGCGTCCATGCCGACCTTGTTGAGCACCTCGATCGTCGGCTCGTCGTGGAACAGCGCGGACACGATCGGTGACGCGCCGATCAGGTCGCCCTGCCCGACGATGACGGAGTTCTTGACCTCCTTCTGGAGGTTCTTGATGTGCGTCGCGTTGAACGCGGCACCACCAGCGTCGACGGTCGTGCCGTCAGGAAGGATGACCCGCCCCGAGGACCCACTGGGCGGCTCGATGTTGCCGTGGAGGTCGTTGATGCCGATCAGGCGCACGTCAACCGTGCCCCGACCGCGCAGTGACTGGACATCGGCCTGGGCAGGCCCGGTAGCGCTGATGACAGTGGCCGCGGCGGCGGTGATCGCCAGAACGGAAAGCCGTCTGAACGAACTCATGGGTAGAGCCTCTCGAAGGCGTGGTTAACGCGCGTGTACGGCGTGGGAGTCTGCCTTTTTGCTGCGACGTTTTCCAGAGGAATGACAGGATCGTCATCCTGCGGTCTAGCCTTGTTCCCGTGACACCAAGTGAGCAGGAGCCGCGCTGGCTCGACGAGGGCGAGATGCGCGCGTGGCGCACCTACGTGAACGGTTCCTCGATGCTCATGGACCGCCTGCACCGCGAACTGCAGGACACCCACGGAGTGTCACTGGCCGACTACGAAATCCTGGTCCGCCTCTCCGAACAGCCGAACAACTGCATGCGCATGACGCAACTGGCAGAAGACGTCGCCTCCTCGAAGTCGCGCGTCTCGCACCAGGTGGCCCGCATGGAGAAGGCCGGCCTCGTCTCGCGCCGCGAGTGCACAGAGGACGGCCGAGGAGTGCTGGCCGAACTGACCGCCGCCGGCCTGGCCCAACTCGTCGCCGCTGCTCCCACGCACCTGCGCGGCGTGCGGGCGCACATCGTGGACCTGATCTCACCGGAGGAGGGCGAGGTGCTGGCCAAGGTGTTCGACCGGGTCATGACACACCTGCGGGACACGAACGGCTAGGCTTTGGGCCTGGCGCTTCGTGGCGCCGTTGGAAGCGTGGCAGAGCGGCCGAATGCACCCGCCTTGAAAGCGGGAGACGGGCAACCGTCCGGGGGTTCAAATCCCTCCGCTTCCGCAGTTTGACCAGCATAAACGGGGGTGGCCCACCGACCGGCGGGCCACCCCCGTTCGCATCCAGTCTCATTCCCAGTCTCATTCGGGTCCGCAGCAGGTCGTTCAAGCTCCCAGCGGCCCTCCCCCAGCGGAACGGCATTGACTCCCATCAGAGCGCAGGAGCGTGTCCGAGGTGACAGTGCGATCAGACACGAGCAGCAACGCACCGAACGGCTCCGCCAACGCAGGTCGACGATAGACAGCGCCATCTATCGACCAGTCGGCACCGAAGCCAGAGTCATTCGGTATTCCTAAGGGTAGTTTTTGCATACTCGCCATCGACGTCGGGAAGCTTCATTGCAGGTCATCCGGCAGGTGAACTTAGTTCGGGACGAAGAGATCTCAGGGTCAATTGCTCGGTAGGCCGTTGAGCTTGTAACGGGCAGGCCATGGCCGACGCTACTTAGGGGAATACTCTAGATGTGTAGAACTTATGTGGAGGCGTGAATGCCTGAAGACGGTCAAAACGGAGACCTGATCTCCGCAAGGAGGTTTGATCGAGTCATCATGCCGCTCGTCCTCGCGGCGGTAGCCGCGATCGCTGCCTTCGGCTCATCGTTCTATGGGGCGAGTCTGGCGAATGAGGGGAGCCGCCGCGTTCAGGAAAAGCAGGTTGATGAGGAACGTAAGAAGGTTGAGCGCGATAAGAGGGCCGACGTATACCTGAAGTTCCTCGACGCAAGTACGACTTACGTCGATAAAATTTCGCCTCTAACGACAAGGTGCGATGCTCCGCCCGTCTGGACGGAAGCTGACCCATATCCTCTAACTGGGTTGTCGTGCATCATGATCCGTCCAGAATTTCACGATGCCCGCAAGCCGCTCCATGAGGCCAGGAACGCGGTCTACGTGTACGGGTCTTCGAATGCAAACAAGCTTGCGGATGCGTTAATGCAGACTCTTCCGGCTTCAGAGATTCCATTCCCGAGGAAGTATGATCCGACCGCTTACAACAGTGAGGATCGGCACCAGGCATATAGGAGTTTTCAAGCCGCGATCTGTCGTGAGGTGCCGCCAAATCCGCGTAACGATTGCTAACCGTGCAGCGCTCAGGCTGGCCTGGTCAGAAAAGTGAGTCCACCTCTAATCATGCATAGCGAGGATCGACCTACATGAGTTCGGGCGAATGGTGGGTGCGCCACAATAGTACCGACTGGCGCTCGCTTGGATTGTTCACGCGTTCGGTTGTGCATCCCTATCGCCGGAGGGCGAGTCCGCACTGCATTGGACTGCACGACCACCTCGTGACCATGTACCGGACCCCGTGGACGTCCTTCGCTGCCAAGTCCTTGACATCACCGCGCGACATCAACGGCGATGTACGGCCGTGAACTGACCTGGTGCGAAGCCAAGGTTCTAGAGGCGTCTGTCCGGAGGAACGAGCACGTCAACGGAGCGAACCACCTGATTTACACCCGAGCGGTTCCGGCGAACTGAGGCAGTGAAGACCCACGACACCGTTGTACTGCACGAGCTGTGGTCATCGACGGCGTATGCCAGCTGACCAGCACCGCAATTCCATGTCTATTGGCATTGGGCGTGGCTTGGTCAGGGCACTTGGAGCCTGGTCCGACCAACATCGCCTTGAGCTCGTAACGCAGTTCGGGATACCGACGACGATGGTCAAAGATGGGTTAGAGCTAGATAGATGCTGTGACCCGGAGTTGGTCCTTCGCTGATCTTCGGGAGAGGCTGAGCCGTGGTCGTTCGGCGTAGTGCGTTGTGGGTTTGGGCTGGGCGTGTTGTCTTCGCGGTGATCGTGGTCGGACTAGTGGTGTACCTGTTCAGCGTTGGTCTGGATGAAGCCGACAAAGTAGGTAGCAGCATCGGTGGTGTCATCGCGTTCGTTGCGCTAGGAGCGCCCTACCTGCTGCCGCAACCGCGAAAGGAGAGCCTCGTGCCAGACGATCCACAGGTCAGCGACGATGTGGTGGTGGAGAACTCTGGTGACGCGGAGGCCACCGGAGGTGGGGTGGCGAACGCCGGCGTTGAGACTGTCGACGGCGGTACGGGTGCGGTGCGGGTGACCGGATCGGGAAAAGCGGTCGCCAACGGACCCGGCTCGGTAGCGAACACCGGCGTCCGGCGTCTTCCCCGCTCGTGACCAGTCCAGAACCCCAGTCCGCCAAGGTCCAAGGCGCGGTGGAGGTCGAGCGCTCGGGGTCGGCGACCGCCAGCCAGGGTGGCGTGGCCAGCAGCGGCGTGATGGGCGATGTCTTTACTGGAGACCATTACCACTACGCCGCGTCCGCCCAGACTCCAGACTGGCCAGTATTGGTCGGGCACCCACCCCCTTTGGCGTCGGCGTTTCAGCCTCGGCGTGAGCTACGAGACCGTGTGCTGGCCGCGAGCGGCCGGGGTGAGGACGTTGTTCTCACCCAGCGCGACTCCGCCAGAGCAGCAGGAACGCAAGTACTAGCTGGAGGAGGAGGGGTTGGCAAGTCGCAGCTGGCAGCCTGGTTCGCCCGCCACGCCCTCGACAATGGCACGGACCTGGTTGTCTGGGTCAATGCTTCCAGCCCGGAGCAGCTGACCACTGCGTACGGCATGGCAGCTCAGCGGGTGGGTGTATCTGGTGTGGACGGCAGCGACGCCGCTGGTGATGCGTCAGCGTTCTTGCAGTGGCTGCACACCACCGACCGCACGTGGCTGATCGTTCTCGACGACGTAACCGACGCAGCCCACCTGAACGGCAGATGGCCTCCACGACGTCCAGACAGGTGGACGTTGGCTACAACCCGCCTGCGTCAGGCATCGCTGACCGGCTCAGGGCGCCACCGCGTCGACATCGACACCTTCACTGCCGACGAATCCGCCGCTTACCTGCGTGACCGCCTCACCGGCGACGACTGCGCTCACCTGCTCGACGACGCCGTTCCGGCTTTGGCCGCGGCGCTGGGACATCTGCCTTTGGCGCTGTCGCATGCTGCGGCGTACATGCTCGATCAGCACGAGACGTGCGCTGCCTATCTCGCCCGGTACACGGCTGGCAATGAGCAGCTCGACGAGCTGATGCCTGAAGGGGTGGACCCGGATGACTACGGCAGACCTGTGGCCGTCGCACTCCTTCTCGCGCTCGACGCAGCAGACGCCAAGAAGCCGGTAGGGCTGGCCCGCCCGGCTCTTGCACTGGCCGCAGTACTCGACCCCGACGGGCATCCGGACGACCTCTGGACCGTGCAGGCGGTCGCCGACTATCTCACTGCCCACCGCACCAGTGCTGCGGACGTGCCCGTCACGCCGCAACAAGTACGTGCAGTACTGCGCACGTTGCACAACTACGGCTTGGTCGTCCACACGCCGAACGATGGCCATCAGGCGGTTCGAATCCACGCGTTGACGGCACGAGCCGCCCGCGAGACAACGGACTTCACACCGTCTGCCGTTCGCGCCGCCGCTGACGCACTCCTGCAACTCTGGCCAGCCAACGACCACACCGCTACCGATCTACTCACGACCTTGATCGGCAATACCAACACTTTGGCCGCCATCGCAGGCGATCTTCTCTGGCACCCCGACGGGCATGCACTTCTCTACAAGGCAGGCATAAGCCTGATGCGATGTGGCCACCACACGCCCGCCATCAAGCACTGGAGCGAAATCACAGCGCAAGCTCTCCGCATCCTTGGTGAGGACCATCCGGACACTGTCACCGCTCGCGGAAACCTGGCCGGTTCCTACTGGCAGGCAGGGCGCACGAGCGAGGCGATCGAGATCCTGGAGCAGGTCGTCGCCGATCGGCTACGACTGCAGGGCGAGGACCACCCGGACACTCTCACCGCTCGCGGAAACCTGGCCGGTTCCTACTGGCAGGCAGGGCGCACGAGCGAGGCGATCGAGATCGAAGAGCAGGTCGTCGCCGACATCCAGCGGCTGCTGGGCGAGGACCACCCGAACACCCTC
>NZ_JBHXLO010000016.1:0-136107 GCF_042721395.1 Lentzea sp. NPDC058450 | reverse complement strand
AGATCGAAGAGCAGGTCGTCGCCGACATCCAGCGGCTGCTGGGCGAGGACCACCCGAACACCCTCACCGCTCGCGCCAACCTAGCCATCTCCTACCAGCAGGCAGGGCGCACGAGCGAGGCGACCGAAATCCTGGAGCAGGTCGTCGCCGATCGGCTACGACTGCAGGGCGAGGACCACCCGAACACTCTCACCGCTCGCGGAAACCTGGCCAGTTCCTACTGGCAGGCAGGGCGCACGAGCGAGGCGATCGAAATCCTGGAGCAGGTCGTCGCCGATCGGCTACGACTGCAGGGCGAGGACCACCCGGACACTCTCACCGCAGTCAGCGGCCTTGAACATTGGCAGGCAGAGACCGCGGGACCTGATCCGAATCAAGACTGATGGCGTGTCACCTAGGTGTAGCGAGCGTGGTTCGGCGAGATGTCACAGTCTCAAGGGCAGTCTCATACGGACTTGTTCACAGGAGTTCAGCATGGCTTCTGTAAAGCTGCTGACCAGTGCAAAGAACGCCAGCGAACACCTCTGAACGGCGATGCCACTCCCTTGAAAGCGGGAGACGGGCAACCGTCCGGGGGTTCAAATCCCTCCGCTTCCGCAGTCGATGAGGGTTGTGCGGGCCGGCTGACGGCCTTCACGCCCGAACATGCCTTTATCTCGCCCATTCACGGCGCCTATCGCCTTGGGGCGGAAACCCTCTCGCGAGCCGGCAGAAACGAACCGGCGGCGGTACCCACTCGGGCACCGCCGCCGGTTGTCAGAGGGAAATCAGGACGTGGCTGCGTGTGAGTGGGTGTCCGCGGAAGCCGACTTCATCAGCGTTGCAGACTTGCGGGCCTCCGCGCGCTTCTGACGCGGCGGGACGCCGTTGACGTCCTCGGTCGAGACGCCGTAGGCGGCCGTCACGAAGGCGATGGCGCCCGCGTTGCGGCCCAGGGCCACTCGGTCGATGTTGCCGAGGTTGTCGCACTTGGCGTGGTAGCAGGGGTCGTAGGCGATGCCTGCGGTGCCGCCCCACTTGGCTGCCTGTGCGGCGGTCTTGAGGCCTTCCGCGCCGGTGAAGAGGCCGCCGGCCGGGATGCCCTGGGCGATGAACTCGCCGTAGTCGGAGCGGCCCGAGAAGTCCGTGCCTTCGGTGGGGACGCCCTTGGCGGCGAAGTAGTCGGCGAAGGCCTTTTCGATCTGGGCCGAGCCGAACGGGCCGGGGCCCGCGCCCACTGCGTCGCTGTCGTCGCCGTCATAGATGAAGTAGGCGGCGTTCGGGGAGCCGACCATGTCGAAGTTCAGGTAGAGGGCGATGTCCAGCTGCTGCTCGAACGTCAGCGAGCGGACCCATTCCTCGGAGCCGATGAGACCGCGCTCTTCCGCGCCCCACCAGGCGAAGCGGATGGCGTTGTCGACCTTCGGCTTGGAGCCGAGCTGCAGGGCGGTCTCCAGCAGGGCGGCGGAGCCGGAGCCGTTGTCGTTGATGCCCGGGCCCAGTTCGACGCTGTCGAGGTGGGAGCCGGCCATGACGACGTTGTTCTTGCGGCCCGTGCGGGTTTCCGCGATGACGTTGCGCTGGGTGACGGTCTCGGTGTGGAAGCGCATGTCCACGGTGACCGAGGCGCCCGCCTTGCTGGCGAGGGTGGTGCCGTCGGCCTGGGAGATGCCGCCGGTCGGGATCTTGCCGGGGTTGGTGAGCGTGACGTCCTTCAGCGGGCCCGCGGTGTTGTTCGAGACGAGGACGCCGATGGCGCCCGCGTTGAAGGCGTTGAGGTGCTTCTGCTCGAACGTGCAGCCGCCGCGGCGGATCAGGGCGATGGAGCCGGCGAAGTTCTGGCCCGCGAAGTCGGTCGCCTCGCAGCCCGTGGTGGTGTCCTCCGGGACGACTCGCAGCGTGCCGGTGATGCCGCCGACCGGGGTCTGCGGCGACTCGATCATCACGATCGCCTGGTAGTTCACGCCGTCGACGCGGGCGGTCTCCGCGTCGTTGACCGGGACTTCGAAGCTGAAGTTCGGGGTGGTGACGATGAAGCCCGCGTCGCGCAGCTTGCCCGCGACGTAGTCGACGCTCGCGTCGTAGCCCGGGGTGAGGGCCGCGCGGTTGCCGCCGTTGCGGTCGGCGAGGCGCTGGAACGCGATGAGGTGCCGGTTGACGCCTTCGACCGTCACCTTCTTCGCGAGCTTCTTCGCGAGAGCGGGACCTGCCGGCTCAGCGGCGGCGGACGCCGTGGCGGTAGGGGCAGCGACTAGTGCCGAGATGGCAAGCACAGCCGCCAGCTTGGATCTGCCGGACATGAACGTTCCCCTTCGTTCGAGATTGCTGAACCCTCACAAAAGGGAGACCCAGGACACAATCCGTCGGTCGGCGGGAGTTCAGCTGGTGATCAGCTGAACACACTCCGCTAGCCCTTCGACAGTCACGTTCCAGTCGGGGCGCACGAAATCGGCGGCGTCCAGACGGAGTCGTACGTGCTCAAGGCGTTCTCCGCGCGGTGCGATGCGCAAAGTGCCGTCGTGCACGTAACCGAGCTTGGCGCTCACACGGTTTGACGCGTGGTTACCGAGCCATGCGGCCGAACGAGCGACGTCCGCACCCAGGTGGTCGAACGCGAACTGCAGCACGGCGACACGCATCTCCGTACCGAAACCGTTGCCCTGGAACCTCTTGCCGAGCCACGAGCCGGTGCCCACCTCGCGCAGCACGGCGAAGTCGCGCGCGCCGACGTCCTGCACGCCGATCGCCCTGCCCTCGTACCGCACGACGAACGGGATCACCCAGTCCGCGGGCGAGAACTTCGCCCGCTGCCCCCAGAAGTGCTGGAGCAGCCCGCGGCCGTCTCCGAGGTCGTCGGTCCAGGGCACGTTGAACGGCATCTCGGCCGGGTCGTGCACGCCCTCGCGCGCCACCTCGATCAACTCGAACAGCGACGCGTCGTCGTCCGGGCGCAGCTCCAGTCGCGGGGTGCGGAGAACGAGGTGTCGCAACGGCCAGGCGTCCATGATCCGATGGTGCCGGACCTGTCGAACGGTATTACGGTCGACTGTATGCATGCGATCACCGTGAACGAACCCGGCGGCCCAGAGGTGCTCACCTGGACCGAGGTCCCTGATCCGGTGCCGGGTCCGGGCGAGGTGCTGATCGACGTCGCCGCGAGTGCGGTCAACCGCGCCGACCTGCTCCAGCGCCAGGGCTTCTACCCGCCGCCCAAGGGCGCTTCGGACGTCATCGGCCTGGAGTGCTCCGGCACGATCGCGGCGCTCGGCGAGGGTGTCACCGGCTGGCAGGTCGGCGACGAGGTGTGCGCGCTGCTCGCGGGCGGCGGCTACGCGGAGAAGGTCGTCGTGCCCGCCCCGCAGGTCCTGCCGATCCCGGGCAACGTCGACGTCGTCACGGCGGCCGCGCTCCCCGAGGTCGCCTGCACGGTCTGGTCGAACGTCGTGATGGACGGCAGGCTCAAGCTCGGCGAGCGGTTCCTCGTGCACGGCGGCGCGGGCGGCATCGGCACGCACGCCATCCAGGTCGCCAAGGCCCTCGGCGCCACGGTCGCGGTCACCGCGGGCTCCGACGAGCGCCTCGCCAAGTGCAAGGAGCTCGGCGCGGACATCACCGTCAACTACAAGACCCAGGACTTCGTGGAAGAGGTCAAGCAGGCGGACGTCGTCCTCGACAACATGGGCGCCTCCTACCTGGGACGCAACATCGACCTGCTCGCGCCCGACGGCCGGTTGATGATCATCGGCATGCAGGGCGGTGTGAAGGGCGAGCTGCCGATCGGCAAGCTGCTCGCGAAACGCGCGTCGGTGATGGCGACCGGACTGCGCGGCCGCAGCGTCGAGAGCAAGGGCGCCATCGTCGCCCAGGTCCGCGAGCACCTGTGGCCGTTGATCGAGAGCGGCGCCGTGCACCCGATCGTCGGCGAGGTCGTGCCGATGTCGAACGCCGCCGAGGCGCACCGGCTGCTCGACAACGGCGACGTCTTCGGCAAGGTCCTGCTCAAGCGAGAGCGGTAGCCGCCGCCAGCGAGGTCCGGGGAGCCGTGCGGAACTCCAGCCCGAACTCCTCGGACCACCGCGTCAGCACCGCCGCCTCGTCCGGCCGGTCCACGTCGTCGGCCAGCACCGTCGCACCGGGCGCCAGCACGGCCCGCAGCACGGGCAACGCCGGATAGCGCGAGTCGCCGAACCCCGGGCCGTCCACGAGCAGCAGGTCCACCAGACCGAACCGTTCGACGTACCCGAGCACTTCGTCGTGCACCTGCTGCGGCGCGTACCACTGGCCGTGCCGCGACAACGCCGCCGGATGCCGCGACAACGGCGCGTGCACGACGCGGGCCACAGAACCCAGCCCCTCACGACGAAGTTGCGACGCAACGAAAGCAGCGAGCCGTTCGTCGTGCTCGATCGCCAACAGGTGCCCGAACCCGCGCTGCTGCAACAAACGCGCCAACAGCACGGCGGAAGACCCGCACCCGAGTTCGACCAGAACGGTCCGCGCGCCGAGCACGATCTCGTCCATCACCGCGACCAGCGCCGCCGGTCGCAGGTCGCCGACCGTCGCCGGCAGGTACTCGGTGTTCAACGAGCCGATGCGGTGCAGGGCCGAGAGATCAGCCAGCTCGCGAGCCAGCACGTCGTCCACAGAGGATCTCTCCCACCCTGTCAGCCCAGCTCGGCCACCGCCCGCACCAGGTCGTCCATCTCAACGGCGTTCGTGTAGTGCGCGAGCCCGATGCGGATGGCGCCGCCGATCTCACCGACGCCCAGCACCGAGAACACCCCGTGCTGGCCGGGGTCGGCGAACGCGCAGACACCCCGGGACGCGAGGTGTTCGACGCCGTCCGCCGCCTTGACCCCGGCGATCGAGAACGCCAGCGCGGGCACCCGCCGCATGGCGTCGCCGATCACCATCACGTGTCGCAGCGACCGCAGTTCGTTGATGAGGTTAGCGAGCAGTCCGGCCTGGTAGGCCTTCACGGACCCGAGCGACGTGAGCAACCGCTCGCGCCGCGTACCGGAGGCCGCGTCGTCCAGCTCCGCGAGGTACTCGACCGACGCAACGAGCCCGGCGAGCATCGGATACGCGTGGGGGCCGAGCTCCAGCCGTTCCGGGCCGCGCGCCATCGGATCCACTGATACCGACGGCAGCCGCTCCAGCACCGACGGGTCGCGGAACACCAGCGCGCCGACCGGCGGTCCACCCCACTGCCCGGCCGACAGCGCCACGACGTCGGCTCCCATGCCAACGATGTCCAACGGCACGAACGGCGCCGCGGCAGAGGCGTCGACGACCATCAACGACCCGTGCGCACGAGCGACGGACGAGATCTTGGCCAGGTCGGGCCTGGTGCCGACCACCCCGGACGCCGCCGTGATGGCGATCAGCTTCGTGCGGTCGGTGACGAGCTCGTCGAACTGCCAGCTCGGCAGCTCGCACGTCTCGATGTCGATCTCGGCCCACTTGACGGCGCTGCCGGTCCGCTGTGTCGCGCGCAACCACGGCGCGATGTTCGCCGGGTGGTCCAACCGGGAAACCAGGACCTCGTCGCCCATGAACCAGTCGTCGGTCATCGCGTCCGCGAGCCGTTGCAGCAACACCGCCGACGACGGCCCGAGCACGACTCCGGCGGGATCGCCTCCGACCAGGTCGGCGACCGACCGGCGGGCGGCGTCCACGATGCCCTGGGCGCGCTGGGACGCGGGGAAGATGCCGCCGGGTCCGGAGACCGGGGCGCGCAGCGCGGTGGAGACGGCGGTGGCGACCTGTTCGGGCACCTGCATGCCGGCCGGTGCGTCGAGGTGGACCCAGCCGTCGCCGAGCGCGGGGAAGAGCCCTCGTACTCGTGCGACGTCGAACGCCATGACACACACCGTACGTATATGGGCAAACACAGCAACTACCAGCCCCACCCCGATTAGTTTCGAAAACGTGAATGGCGCGAGGATGGAGACCATGAACCAGGAGCAGCCCGTCGTAATCGTCGGCGGCCAGGACGGCGACATCGCCGACCTCGTCGAACAGCCGGCCAAGGTCATGCGGATCGGCACGATGATCAAGCAGCTGCTGGAGGAGGTGCGCGCGGCTCCCCTGGACGAGGCCAGCCGCAACCGTCTCAAGGAGATCCACAAGCGGTCCATCGAGGAGCTCGAGGACGGCCTCGCGCCGGAGCTGCGCGAGGAGCTGGAACGGCTGTCGCTGCCGTTCACCGAGGAGGGCACCCCCTCGGACGCCGAGCTGCGGATCGCGCAGGCCCAGCTCGTCGGCTGGCTGGAGGGCCTCTTCCACGGCATTCAGACGGCGTTGTTCGCCCAGCAGATGGCGGCACGGGCCCAGCTGGAGCAGATGCGCGGCCGGGCACTGCCCGCGGGCAGCGGTGGCGAGGGCGCCGAAGGTGGCATCACGGGCAAAGGCACCGGCCAGTACCTCTAGCCGAGGGACCGGGTGTTGGTTCTACGATGCCCGCTGAACTTCCTGGAGAGGAGCCATCGTGCTCGAGCAGGTGCGCCGTGCCCTGTCGGCGAAGCAACTGCGCCACAAGCTGCGGGTGAAGGCGATCGAACTGGTGGCGGACGCCGTCGCCCCGATCCGCGCGCAGGTCGACGACCTGCAACGCAAGGTGGACGACCTCGGCCGGCAGGTGCAGGACGAGATCCGCCACCAGGGTGACAGGTCCGTCGACCAGACCCGTCAGCTGGAGATCCGCACTCGCCGCGACCTCGTCTTCGCGGGTGAACAGGAAGCCGCGCTGCAGAGCGCGCAGTTCGTCCGCGAACACATGCCGCACGCGCCGCAGTTCGGTCACCCGCACGAGACGCTCGAACACGCGCTCACGCTCGCCCCCGAAGGCGGGCTCGCGCTGGAGTTCGGCGTCTACCAGGGGACCACGCTGAAGATCATCGCCACCGCGCGTGGCGGCGAGGACGTCTACGGCTTCGACTCGTTCGAGGGCCTGCCGGAGAACTGGCGCAACGGCTTCCCCGCCGGCGCGTTCAACGTCGACGGCCTGCCGGAGGTGCCGGGCGCCGAGCTCGTCGTCGGCTGGTTCGACGAGGTGCTGCCGGGCTTCCTGGCCGAGCACGAGGGCCCGGTGACGTTCCTGCACGTCGACTGCGACCTCTACTCCTCCACGAAGACCGTGCTGGAACTGGTCGGGCCGCGGCTCGTCGAAGGCAGCGTCATCCACTTCGACGAGTACTTCAACTTCCCCGGCTGGCAGGACCACGAGCACAAGGCCTGGACGGAGTACGTCGAGGCGACGGGCATCGAGTTCAGCTACGAGGCGTTCACCTACGACAACGAGCAGGTAGCCATGCGGGTGACCAAGATCCCCGCTCGTTGACCACTCCGTGACGTACCGGCGTCCAGGTCGGTGAACGGACGCCGGTACGCTCAGTCCTCGTGCAAGCCACCAGTACCCTCGAGCACCCCGAGGCGCCGCCTGCCGTCAAGTCGCGCAGCTTCAAGCGCGCGTTCGCCGACGTGCGGGAGGCGTGGGACCACCGCGAACTGTGGGGCCACCTCGGCTGGCAGGACATCAAGCAGCGCTACCGCCGTTCGGTGATCGGTCCCCTGTGGATCACCATTTCGATGGGCACCACGGCTCTCGCGCTCGGCCTGCTGTATTCGGTGCTGTTCGACACGAACGTCCCGACGTTCCTCCCGTACGTGACGGTCGGCTTCATCGTCTGGAACTTCATCCTCGGCTGCATCACCGAGGGCACGGACGTGTTCATCGCGAACGAGGGGCTCATCAAGCACCTCCCCGCGCCGATCACCGTCCACGTGATGCGCATGGTGTGGCGCCAGGTGCTGTTCCTGCTGCACAACCTCGCGGTCTACGCGATCGTGCTGGCGATCTTCTTCCCGGCGCTGAGCCACCAGTACACGATCAGCGACGGCGGCCCGGTCCACCCCGGTCTGAGCTGGACCATCGTGCTCGCGATCCCCGGTTTCGCGCTCCTCGCGGTCAACGCGGTGTGGGTCGCGCTGGCGTTCGGCGTCATCAGCACCCGCTTCCGCGACATCCCGCCGGTCGTGACCAGCTTCATCAACCTGGTCTTCTTCATGACGCCGATCGTCTGGGACGCGGGCGTGCTGCAGAAGGTCACCGGCGGCGGTGGCAGCAACGACTGGCGCATCCTGATCGCCGAGCTCAACCCCGTGTACCACTTCGTCGAGGTCGTCCGCGCCCCGCTGCTCGGCCACGCGGTCGACTGGCACCACTGGGCGATCGTCGGCGGTTTCACCGTCGTCGGCTGGGCGCTCGCGATGGTCATCCTGCGCAACTACCGCGCCCGCGTTTCCTACTGGGTCTAGAGGAGGTCGACTAACCATGGTCAGCATCGACGTCTGGAACGCATCGGTCGACTTCCCGATCTTCGACGCCAAGTCGAGGTCGCTGAAGAAGCTCGCGTTCGGCAAGGTCGGCGGCAAGATCGGCTCAGAGGGCCGGGTGCCGATCATCGAGGCGCTGCACGACATCTCGTTGTCGCTCAAGGACGGCGCCCGCGTCGGCCTGGTCGGCCACAACGGCGCCGGCAAGTCCACGCTGCTGCGCCTGCTGGCGGGCATCTACGAGCCGACCCGCGGCCAGTCCCGCATCGTCGGCAAGGTGGCGCCGGTCTTCGACCTCGGCGTCGGCATGGACCCGGAGATCTCCGGCTACGAGAACATCATGATCCGGGGCCTGTTCCTCGGCATGACCCGCAAGCAGATGGAAAAGCGCGTCGACGACATCTCGGAGTTCACCGAGCTCGGTGACTACCTGCAGATGCCGCTGCGCACGTACTCGACCGGCATGCGCGTGCGACTCGCGCTCGGCGTGGTCACCTCGATCGACCCCGAGATCCTGCTGCTCGACGAGGGCATCGGCGCGGTCGACGCGGCGTTCATGGCGAAGGCCCGCGACCGCCTCAAGGACCTGGTGAAGCGCTCCGGTCTGCTGGTGTTCGCGAACCACTCCGACGAAACGCTGCTGGACTTCTGCGACAGCGCGATCTGGATGGACGAGGGCCGTGTCAAGATGCACGGTGGTCTCCGCGAGGTGCTGACCGAGTACAAGGGCTTCGACCCGTTCGACCGGATGAGCACCGAGCAGCTGGCCAGGCTCGGCTACTCCTCCTCCCCCGTCCTCACCGGAAACGGCGGCGAATAGACAGTGAACCTCGAGGCACTGCCCAAGGGCTCCGTGGTGGCGGTGGTGGTCACCCGCCACCGCCGTGAGCTGCTCTCCGAGTCGCTCAAAGCCCTCTCGACGCAGACGCGCGTCCCCGACCACCTGGTGGTCGTCGACAACGGGCCAGACCAGCCGGTCAACGACCTGGTCGAGCAGTGCCCCCTGCCCACGACGTACCTGGCGTCGCACCGCAACCTCGGCGGCGCCGGCGGCTTCGCGCTGGGCATCCTGCACGCGCTGTCGATGGGCGCGGAGTGGGTCTGGCTCGCCGACGACGACGGCCGCCCCGCCGACGAGAACGTGCTCGAAGTCCTCCTCGGGGAGGCAGAGCGCCGGGGCCTCGCCGAGATCTCGCCGGTCGTCACGAACATCGACTCGCCGGACAAGCTCGCGTTCCCGCTGCGCAGGGGCCTGACCTGGAAGCGCTCGGCAGCCGACCTCGGCACCGACTTCCTGCCGGGCATCGCGTCGCTGTTCAACGGAGCCCTGTTCCGCGCCACGACGCTCGACGTCGTCGGCGTGCCGGACTACCGCCTGTTCTTCCGCGGCGACGAGGTCGAGGTGCACCGCCGCCTGGTGCGCAGCGGCCTGCCGTTCGGCACCTCGCTGAAGGTCGCGTACGTCCACCCGGACGGCTCGGACGAGTTCAAGCCGATGCTGGGCGGCCGCTTCCACGCGCAGGACCCGGAGAACCCGGTCAAGCGCTACTACACCTACCGCAACCGCGGCTACCTGCTGGCCCAGCCCGGCATGCGCAAGCTGGGCGTGCTGGAGGTGTTCCGGTTCGGCCTGTACTTCCTCGGCGTCCGCAAGGACCCGAAGGCGTTCGTGGAGTGGTTGAAGCTGGTCCGGCTGGGCCGGCGGGAGCAGTTCTTCCGCAAGTGAGCACGGCCGCAACGGCCCTTCCCGGTTCGCCGGGAGGGGCCGTTGCCGTTTCCCGGGAGTGGGACAACTCGGGCCCGCGCACTCAACCGCAGTCGTCAACGCAAGCCGACCCCGCACGCAAGCCAGGCGCGCGCTCTCAACCGGCAGCCGTCAACGCAAAGCCAACCACCTACGAAACCTGGCGTTGCGAAGCGAAGCGAGCTCGAACGGGCTGATGCCCCATCGGGAACCGGTTCCACCGCTCAAGGCGATTGGGGCTTGACTTTGGGTGCGAGGTGCTAGCTTCTCGAGCTCGGCCGGGCGCTTTTCAGCCCGGCCTTTTCCGGCCGACCAGCGCCTCGCAAGGGCCCCGAAGTCAAGCCCCAATCGCACACCCCAGGTCTTTCGTCGAGACCCAACCCGACCACCCTCGCAACCGCCGGCCGAACTGTGGGACCTGACGCGAGTTGTGATCGCCTACTCCCGGTAAGGGGAGTAAACGTAAAGTAGTGATCTCCCGACGCAGACTTCTGACGACCGCGGGCGCCCTGACCCTGCTCTCCGCCTGCGGATCCAACACCGGACGCAACGCGCAGGGCCTCAGCCAGTGGTACCACGCATACGGCGAACCGGGCGTGCAACAGGCAGTCGAGCGATACGCACAGGCCTACGGCAAGGTGCCGATAGACGTCCAGTGGAACCCAGGCGACTACGACTCGAAGCTGGCCACCGCCCTCCTGTCCGGCACCGGCCCGGACGTCTTCGAGGCCACCACCCAGGTGAGCGCGGTACGAGCCGGACAACTGACCCCGCTGGATGACGTGATCGCGCCAGCCCGCGACGACTTCACCGCGTCGATCCTCGCCGGGCACACCGTGGACGGTCAGCTCTACGGCATCCCACAGGCCGTCGACATGCAGATGCTGTTCTACCGCAAGAGCATGCTGGCCAAGGCCGGCGTCCAACCACCGTCCACTGTGGACGAACTGGTGGACGCGGCCAGGCGGTTGACCAACAACAACACCAAGGGGCTGTTCGCCGGCAACGACGCCGGCGTGAAGGTGCTCGCCGGCCCCGCGCTGTGGTCGGCCGGGCTCGACTACGTGACGCCGGAGCACCAGGTCGGGTTCGACGACCCCGTTGCGGCGCAGGCGATCGGCAAGCTGCGTGACCTCCAGGCGAGCGGGGCGTTGCTGCTGGGCGCGGTGAAGGACTGGTCGGAGCCGGACGCCTTCACGCAGGGGCTCGTGGCGATGCAGTGGACGGGACTGTGGACGGTTCCGGCCGTGCAGAAGGCCCTGGGTGACGACTTCGGCGTGCTGCCGTGGCCTCGGCTGAACGACGCCGGCAAGCCGTCCGTGCCGGTCGGGGCGTACGGCGCGATGGTGAACGCGAAGTCGGCGAAAGTGGCCGAGGCCAAGGAGTTCGTGCGCTGGCTGTGGGTGGAGCGCACCGACTACCAGCAGGACTTCAACCAGTCGTACGGCTTCCACATCCCGCCACGGCAGTCGCTCGCGACGTCGGCGGACAAGGCCAAGACCGGCGCCGCCGCGGATGCGGTCAGTTTCGTGCGGGACAACGCCAAATCGTCCAACCCGCCGGACTGGACGTCGGCGATGCGGACCGCGTTCGAGGACGCCGTGGCGAAGGTCGTGCGCGACGGTGCCGACGCGTCGTCCGAACTGCGCGGCGCCGTGGGCAAGGTGCGGGACGAGCTGAAACGCCTCTACGGATGACGCGCACCTTCTGGCTGTTCGTGGGGCCGTTCTTCCTCGGGCTGCTGGTGTTCGTGTACGTGCCGATCGGGTGGAGCGTGCTGCTGTCGTTCTTCGACGCGCGCAACACGGTCACGCCGACGACGTTCGTGGGGTTCGACAACTACGTCGACATGCTCACCGACGGGCCGTTCCTCCAGTCACTGGGCACGTTCAGCGTCTTTGCGGTGTTCGTGGTGCCGTTGACGTTCGTGCTCGCGCTGGCACTGGCGTTGCTGGTCAACGGAATTCGCTTCATGCAGGCGTTCTTCCGGTCGGTGTTCTTCCTGCCGTTCGCCTGCTCGTACGTCGTGGCGTCGCTGGTGTGGAAGCTGTCGCTGTTCAACGGCGTGCGGTACGGGCTGGCGAACACGGTGCTGGGGTGGTTCGGCGCGGAGCCGATCGCGTGGACCGTCACGCCGCCCTGGTACTGGGTGGTGCTCGTGACGTTGCGGCTGTGGCTCCAGCTGGGGTTCTACATGATCCTGTTCATCGCCGGCCTGCAACGGATTCCGCACCACCTCTACGAAGCGGCGTGGATCGACGGCGCACGGCCGTGGCAGGCGTTGCGGCACATCACGTTGCCGCAGCTGCGCACGACATCGGTCGCGGTGCTGCTGCTTCTGCTGATCGCGGCCTATCAGGCGTTCGACGAGTTCTACAACGTGCTGGGCTCCGGCCCGTTCGGCAGGCCGCCGCTCGTGTACCTCTACTACACGTCGCTGGGCAGCGGCGGGCAGGACTTCGGGCACGGCAGCGCGGGCGCGGTGATCCTGTCGTTGCTGATCGCGGCCGTGACGCTGGCACAAGGCCGGGTGTTCACGCGATGAAGGCCGTCAGGTACACCGCACTGACGGTGGTCGCGTTCTTCTTCCTGCTGCCGTTCTACCTGGTGCTGCGCAACGGCCTCGCGCTCGAGTCCGAGATCACCGCGGCCGACTGGACCTGGTGGCCGACCGAAGTCCACTGGGAGAACTTCGCCGAGCTGTTCAACGACCCCGCCGTGCCGTTGCTGCGGAGCATGCTCAACTCTCTCGTCGTCGCGGTGCTGCAAACGGTGGGACAGCTGCTGTTGTGCTCGTTGGCAGGCTACGGACTGGCGCGCATCCCATACCGGTACTCGAACGTCGTGCTGTACCTGGTGGTCGCGACGCTGATGATCCCGGCGGCCGTGACGTTCGTGCCGTCGTTCGTGGTGGTGTCGACCCTCGGCTGGGTCTCCGACCTGCGCGGACTGGTGATCCCCGGCCTGTTCAGCGGGTTCACCGCGTTCCTGTTCCGGCAGTACTTCCTGACGTTCCCGCGTGAGCTGGAGGAGGCCGCGCGCATCGACGGCCTCGGCCACTGGGGAACGTTCTGGCGGATCGTGGTGCCGAACTCGCGCGGGTTCTTCGCCGCGCTGGGCGTGATCTCGTTCGTGACGTCGTGGAACCAGTTCCTGTGGCCGTTGGTGATCGCGCAGGACCAGGACTCGTGGACCGTGCAGGTGGCGCTGTCGACGTTCCTCACCGCCCAGTCGCTCAACCTGCACGAGCTGTTCCTCGCGGCCGCGGTGTCCATCGCGCCGTTGGTGATCGTGTTCGTGGCGCTGCAACGGTTCCTGGTGCGCGGCGTGACCGAGACGGGCATCAAGGGATAGCAAAAGGGCCCCCGGAATTCCGAGGGCCCTTTCCAGAACGACATCAGTTGTTCTCGAACACCTTGCGCCACGACTCGACCGAGGTGAGCTCGGGCAGCGCGTCGCGGTAGACCTTCTGCATCCGCGGCCACTCGGCGGACAGCCGCCGGTAGTTGCGGACCGCGCGCTTCATCAGGGCGCGGAACTCCTTCGGGTCGCGCTTGCGGAACGCGACACCGCTGCCGTCGGCGTTGGAGACCGTGGCGCTGTCCAGGTTGCCAAGGAGAAACCAGCGGGCGTTGGTCGCCGGCACGTTGATCTGCGGGCGCTCGGCCGTGGCGGCCTGGGGCTCACGCAGGTTGTGCATGAGCGCCTTGGCGGCCTCGGACGCGATGGTGACCGGGTTCGTGGGCGGCGTGAGCATCTGCTCGGCGCGGACCATGTCGAACGTCGGGGCCGGGAACTCGCGGGCGGACGGCAGGACCTGGGCGTCCGAGTAGTCCTTGCGGAGCTCGCGGATCGCCGGGAGGGCCGTGCGCAGCGAGTCGAACAGCTTCGACGGGCCGGCCAGGAAGTCCTCGATCGCCTTCTGCTGCACGGCGACGGTCGAGTACTCCATCGACAGCAGGTGCCGCAGCGACAGCTTCAGGCCCTGCTTGAGCAGCGTGGACCGCACGTCGTACGGGCTGTGCAGCGCCGCGAGGACGAGGCGGTTGCGGGTGTGGAAGTACGCCTGCCAGTCGGTGGCGTCGTTCTTGTCCGTCCACGGCATGTGCCACACGGCCGAGCCGGGCAGCGAGACCGTCGGGTAGCCGCGCTCGAGGGCGCGCAGCGAGTACTCCGCGTCGTCCCACTTGATGAACAGCGGCAGCGGGTAACCGGTGCGCTGGACGACCTCACGCGGGAACAGGCACATCCACCAGCCGTTGTAGGTGGAGTCGATGCGGGCGTGCAGCTCCTCGGTCTCCCGCAGCGTCTCGGCGCCGAAGTCGTGGTCGGTGAGCGCGCCCGGCGCCGCGCGCCAGTAGCAGGTGCCCAGGTCGACGACCTCGCCCATGCTGTGCAGGCGGGCTCGGGCCTGGAGGTTCAGCATGTGCGAACCGACGATGACCGGCTGGGCCGCGGCACGCGCGAACGCGTTCGAGCGCAGGACGGCGTCCGGCTCCAGGCGGATGTCGTCGTCCATCAGCATGATCTGGTCGGCGTCGGTGTGCTCGATCGCCTCGTACAGACCGCGGGTGAAGCCACCGGAGCCACCGAGGTTGTCCTGCTCGATGATCTCCAGCTTGTCGCCGAGAGCCTTGACGGCCTCGGCGTAGCCCTCGGTGTCGCGGACCTTGACCGAGCCCTGGTCGGCGACGAAGACCTTCTTCAGCACGGCCAGCACGGCCGGGTCCTCGCCGAGGGTGCGCAGCGCGATGACCGCGTCGACCGGGCGCATCGTCGTCATGCCGATGGCGACGGTCTGGGTCGGGAGCACCTGCTCGGTGGTCCAGGCCGCCTCTTCGATCTCGATCGTGGTGTCGTCGGTGAAGACGTCGAACCAGATCCAGCCGCCGTCCTCGAACGGCTTGAGCGACACCTTGATGGCGATGTCGGAGTACGACTTCGGGCTGCGCACGACGTGGCCGTCGAGGTGCACGATGTCGCCGTTGGCCTTGGAGCGGTAGACGTCGATGCGACCGGCACCGCGCACGCGCAGGCGCAGCACGACGTCCTCGATCACCGTCCAGCGCTTCCAGTAGCTCGCGGGGAAGGCGTTGAAGTACGACGCGAACGACACCTTCGCCGAGGTCGGAACCGTCACCGCGCGGCGGCCCGAGACGTGGCTGTGCACGTTGGCCGGCTCGTCGAGGTACAGCGGACGCACGTCCAGCGGGTCCTCGTCCCGCGGCATGATCACCCGCTGCAGGACCTGAGTCGGGTTGATCTTCGTAGCGCTTGCGGTTTTGGCCTGCTCGGTCACGTGCTTCCTCCGGCGAACCGCACGCGGTCGGTTCGGGTCAGTCAGCTTCATGGATGGCTTCCGCCACAGAAAGTAGTCGTGGCGCGGCGCGTCAAGCGCCCATAGTACTCATTGTCCAAAGACGATCGCCCGGCCGCACAGGTTGTACGGCCGGGCGAAATGCGATCTAAATCGTCACCATCAGTCCAGGTCGCCGTTGATCGGCGTGCCCTCGGTGAGGTGCGGAGCGATCTTGTTGTCGAACGCGCTGAGCGCGGATCCGATCGCCATGTGCATGTCGAGGTACTTGTAGGTGCCCAGACGGCCGCCGAAGAGGACGTTCTTCTCGGCCGCCTCCTTCTTGGCGAGCACCCGGTACCGCTCCAGCTTCTCGCGGTCCTCGGCGGTGTTGATCGGGTAGTACGGCTCGTCGTCCTTCTCCGCGGCGCGGGAGAACTCGCGGACGATGACCGTCTTGTCCTTCGGGTAGTCCCGCTCCGGGTGGAAGTGGCGGAACTCGTGGATGCGGGTGTAGGGGAACTCCGCGTCGTTGTAGTTCATGACCGGCGTGCCCTGGAAGTCGCCCGTCTGCACGACCTCCTGCTCGAAGTCGAGCGTGCGCCAGCCGAGCCAGCCCTCGGAGTAGTCGAAGTAGCGGTCGACCGGACCGGTGTAGACGATCGGCGTGCCCGCCGGGATCTCGTCCTTCACGTCGAAGAAGTCCGTGTCGAGGCGGACCTCGATGTTCTCGTGCTCCGCCATCTTCTGGAGCCACGCGGTGTAGCCGTCGACCGGCAGACCCTCGTAGGTGTCGTTGAAGTAGCGGTTGTCGAAGTTGTAGCGGACCGGGAGGCGGCTGATGACCGCGGCCGGCAGCTCCTTCGGGTCGGTCTGCCACTGCTTCGCGGTGTAGTCGCGGATGAACGCCTCGTAGAGGGGGCGGCCGACCAGCGAGATCGCCTTCTCCTCCAGGTTGGAGGCGTCCTTGGTGTCGATCTCCGACGCCTGCTCGGCGACCCACGCGCGAGCCTCGTCGGGAGACAGGTACTTGCCGACGAACTGGGTGATCAGGCCCAGGCCCATCGGGAACTGGTACGCCGTGCCCTTGTGCATCGCGAAGACGCGGTGCTGGTAGCCGGTGAACTCGGTGAACTGGTTGCAGTACTCCCAGACCCTCTTGTTCGAGGTGTGGAAGAGGTGCGCACCGTAGCGGTGCACCTCGATTCCTGTCTCGGGCTCAGCCTCCGAGTACGCGTTGCCACCGATGTGGGAACGACGTTCCAGAACGAGCACCCGCTTGTTCAGCTGGGAGGCGGCGCGCTCGGCAACGGTCAGTCCGTAGAAACCGGAACCGACGACGATGAGGTCAAAACCAGCGAAGCTCACGAACGTGGAGGGTACCGGTGCTCCCAGGCGTGGTCCCAACACCCCCTCCGCGAACCGCACCGGCCTTGATCAGCTAAAACGCGTGCGAGAGGCCGTCGGCGGCCGAGAACGCCGGTCGGGATAGCCTTGGTCGCGTTATCGCGGGTCAAGCCCGCACATCCACTTGCAGTCCAAACATGGGTGGTTCTGTGCCGACCGAAGCGAGCACGCTGCTGACCGTGGCGACCATCGGGACGTATCTCGCCGTCCTGTGGCTGCCGGGCGGGCTGGCCGCCGCGGCCGCGGGTGTGCGGGGCTGGGCGCTCGCCGCGAGCGCGCCGGTGTTCACGTACCTGATCGCAGGCCTGGCAGGCCCGTGGCTGTGGAAGATCGGGATCCCCTTCAACATCTGGACGTTCCTGGTCACCACCGTCGTCGTGACCGTGCTCTTCGGACTCGCCCGCTGGTTCGTCGTGCGCCGCAACGGCCCGATCGAGCGCGAACCGTCGCCCTGGACGCGCAGCGCGCACATCGCCGTCGCGGTGACGCTGCTGGCCGCCGCCGTCGTCGGGTTCGCCGTGCTGATGACGGCGATGCGCTGGGACCTCAACTCGATCCCGCAGGACTGGGACGCCGCCTACCACGCGAACGGCATCCGCTACATCGCCGAGACCGGCGAGGGCAGCCTCTACGCGACCGGCAAGGTCAACTGGTACGAGCTGCCGGACGGCGTCTTCTACCCGAACGCCTACCACCTGGTCGGCGCGCTCGTGTTCAAGCTGACCGGCGCCGCCGTGCCGGCCGTGCTGAACGCGAACACCGTGCTCCTGCCCGGCCTGCTCGCGCTGGCCCTGGTCGCGATGATCCGGCACTTCAAGGGCCGCGCCGTGACCGCCGTCTTCACCGCACTCGTCACCGTCGCCTGCACCAGCGCCACCTACGACAACCTGTGGCGCGGCCCGCTGCTGACGTTCACGCTCGGCATCGCGGTCATGCCGGTGCTGGCCATCGCGATGGACGCGTACCTCAAGCGCGCGTCGCTCGACACCGGCATCTACTTCGGCGGCGTCGCGGTCGGCCTGCTCGCGATCCACTCCAGCACGCTCTTCGGCGGCATCCTGTTCGTGCTGCCGATGTTCATCCAGCGCTGGTGGGGCAACCTGCGGATCATCTGGCGCGACTTCGTCAAGCTGCTCGTGCCCGCGGTCGTCGCCGTGGTCGTGACGCTGCCGCACCTGCTGGGCGCGCTCGCGGTCGGCGGCAAGATCGCGATCGTGGACTGGCCGTCGACGTTCCCGGTCAGCCAGTCGGTCGGCTCCCTGCTGACGTTCCAGCACGTCATCGCGCTGCCGCAGTACTGGCTGGCGCTCGCGCTGTGGGTCGGCCTGATCTTCGCCTCGCGCCTCGGCGAGCTGCGCTGGCTGCTCGGCTCGGCGGCGTTCTTCGGCGGCGTGTTCGTGCTGACGGCGTCGTACTCGCAGTTCTGGGTCGCCAAGCTGACCAGCCCGTGGTGGAACGACCAGTGGCGCCTGATCGCGCTGGCGTGCGTGCCGCTGGCCGTCGTCGCGGGCCACGGCCTCGCGCAGGTCTACGACTTCGCGAAGGCCGGCGCGGCGAAGGTGAAGCTGCCCGTCGGCCCCGGCAAGTACGTGGCCGGTGGCGTGGTCGTCGCGGCGTTCGCGCTGCTCAGCCAGGGTCTCTACTACAACCTGAACGCGAGCCAGGTGAAGCTCGGCTACGGCAACCAGCCGGGCGCCGACCGCCACAACATGGTCGTCAGCCCGACCGAGGTGCTCGCGTTCCAGGAGCTCGCGAAGCTGGTCAAGCCGGGCGAGCGGGTCCTCAACGACCGCCGCGACGGCACGGTCTGGATGTACGCGCTCGCGGGCGTGCAGCCGGTCGTCGGCCACTACGACGGCTCGGCCGAGTCACCGGCCGTGGCGACCCTGCAGTCGGAGTTCAACGACTACGCGACCGACGCCCAGGTCCGCGACGCCGTGAAGCACCTCAACGTCACGTACATCATCGTCGACGTCGGCTACGTGCACGGCGGCAAGGACCGCGTCGCCGGCCTGCGCAACCTCGACGGCAAGCCGTTCGTGCAGAAGGTGTTCTCCAACCAGGACTCGACGATCTACAAGCTGGTCCCGGAACCGGGCGCGCCGGTCAGCCCCTGATCTCGGAGTCGGCGAGGCCGGGGAACACGTCCCCGGCCACCTGCTCCAGCACCGTCTCGTGCCCGAAGTACACGCCTTCGCTGCGCGGCCAGTGCACGATCAGATCGGTGAAGCCCAGCTCACGGGCCCGCCCGGCGGCGTCCTGGAACGCCACCTTGCTGGACAGCGAGTACACCGGCGCCGAGTCGAGGTTCAGGTACCTGTCGATGGTGCCCTTGGCCCGGTTGATCGACGCGAGCTCGTCGTTGAACCGCCGCGTCACCTTCGCGACGCCCCGCCACCAGTCCTCGTAGCCGGGGTTCTCCACCTGCCGCGACCCGGTGGTGATCCACCCGGTGCCGTAGCGCGCGGCGACGTTCATGGCCTTGGGCCCGTCGGCGGCGACCACGAACGGCACCCGCGGCCGCTGCACGCACCCGGGATGCCCACGAGCCTCGTCAGCGGTGAAGAACTCGCCCTTCCAAGTGGTCTTGTCCCTGGTCAGCAGCAGGTCCAGCAGCTCGACGAACTCCCCGAACCGCTGCGTGCGCTGCGCGGGGGTGAGCTCCTGCCCGCCAATGGCGTCCGAGTCGTAACTACCGGTGCCGCCGGACCCGACACCGACGTTCAACCGCCCGTCCGACACGTCGTCGAGCGTCAGGATCTCGCGCGCGAAAGACACCGGGTGCCGGAACACCGGTGACGCGACGAGCGTGCCGAGCCGAATTTTCGAGGTGACCATCGCGGCGGCCGTCAGAGTCGGCACCGCCGAGAACCAGGGCCCGTCGACGAGTGTCCTCCACCCGAGGTGGTCGTACGTCCACGCGTGGGAGAAGCCGAGCTCCTCAGCCGCGCGCCACTTGGGTTCCGCCACCCACCAGCGGTACTCGGGAAGGATCACCACGCCAACTCGCACCGGACGACCCTAGCGAACCAGCTCCGTAGTTCAACGAATCCGCCATCAGCGAGGATGGACGTCGTGGAGAAACCGGCACTGGTGGCATCGGACGTAGACGGCACGATCCTCGGCACACACGAACAGGTGAGCGACCACACCGCCGCCGTGATAGGCAGGGTCCTGGCCGACGGCACCCCGTTCGTGCTGGTCACAGGCCGCCCACCGAGGTGGGTCCCCCGAGTCGCGGAGGCCCTGAACACCACCGGCTACGCGGTCTGCGCGAACGGCGCCGTGCTCTACCACGTGGGCGAAGACCGAGTCCTCTGGCAGCGCAGCATCCCCCCGATCCGCCTGATGGACCTGGTCCACGCCCTCGACACGGCCATCCCGGGCTGCGCGGTAGCCGCAGAACGAGTGGGCGAACGAGCAACAGACGTCGTGACGTTCCTCGCAGAACAGGGCTACCAACACGCCTGGCCAGAAGCCCACGACTCCGACACACGAGCCGAAGTCCTGGGCCACCCGGCCATCAAACTGCTGGTCAGAAGAGTGGGCATGACCAGCGCCGAAATGGTCACCGCCGCCACCTCCGTACTCGGCGACGAGTTCGCCATCACCTACTCGACCAACGCGGGCCTGATCGAAGTCTCCGAGCGCGACGTGACCAAGGCCACGGGCCTCGCCGACGTCTGCGAGCGCCTGGGCATCGCAGCACAGGACGTGATCGCGTTCGGCGACATGCCCAACGACATCCCGATGATCCAGTGGGTGGGCCACGGCGTAGCGATGGCCAACGCCCACCCAGAACTGCTGGCGGTAGCAGACGAGGTGACCGCCACGAACGAACAGGACGGCGTAGCCCAGGTCCTGGAACGCTGGTTCTAGAAGCCGAAGAGCAACCGCAGTCGCCAAAGCAAGGCGACCACCGTCGCAAGCCCGGCGCGCGCACCCAACCGGACAGCCGTCAACGCAAAGCCAACCACCTACGAAACCCGGCGTTGCGAAGCGAAGCGAGCCCGAACGGGCTGATGCCCGCCACAGAGCCGGTTCCACCGCTCAAGGCGATTGGGGCTTGACTTTGGGTGCGAGGTGCTAGCTTCTCGAGCTCGGCCGGGCGCTTTTCAGCCCGGCCTTTTCCGGCCGACCAGCGCCTCGCAAGGGCCCCGAAGTCAAGCCCCAATCGCACACCCCAGGTCTTTCGTCGAGACCCAACCCGACCACCCTCGCAACCGCAGCCCAACCAACAAAAACCGCCCACCAACCAAACCGGTCAATGGGCGGCAATTGTCAAAAACTCAGTCCTCAGCAGGCACCGGAACCGGCCCACCACGCCGCTTCTGCACATAAACGACCAAAGCCGCAGACCCGGCAGCAGCCAAGTCGGCGATCGTGAACATCAATCGAGAAACCAACGCCAACGCAATGGCCTGCCCAGAAGGCAACACGGTAGCGATGGTCGCGGTGATGACCAGCTCACGAGCCCCGATCCCGGAGGGCAGGAAGAACGCCAGCAACCCGGCGGTCATGGACAACGCCATCGCACCGGTCGACAGGATCAACGTGTCCCACCGAGGCGACCCGAGCGAGTTGACCAGCAGCCAAAGGTGCACGCCGTAGCAGAGGTAGATGGCGACAGCGGTGCCGAGAGCCTTGAGGATCTCCACCCCGGTGAACCGGCGCTCGATCGGAGCCTTCCGCAGCACCTTCAGCACCAGGTTGACCGACCAGGTCAACAACCGGGGGTGCAGGAACGGCAACCCGACGAGCAGCAGCAGGAACAGCCAGAGCAGCTGGTTGGCCTCAGGCCGCCCGTTCAACATGACCGGCAGAGCAGCAAGACCGGCGATCAACGAGGCGAGCACACCCATGCCGGTGGCGACCAACCCAGCGGTGAAGCTGCGCGCGCGGTTGACGCCGGCCTCGCGGGCGAGCTCCATCGACAGCAGCACGGCCCAGACGGCGCCGGGGACGTACTTGCCGAGCTGGCCGACGAGGTAGAACTTCGACGCGTCGGTGAACCGGACGGGAGCGCCCAGATCGGACAGCACGATCTTCCAGACCAGCGGGCCCAGGAAGATGCCGACGAGCACCGCGATCATCGACAGGACGACCGACTGCCACGGCAGCTTGACCAGCTCGGGGTAGACCTCGTCCCACTTGGAGTAGACGGACCACACGGCGGCGGCGAGGACTGCCACGATCAGCACGCGCTTGGCCCAGGCGATGACCACTGCCTTGCGTGTGTTGGCCGGAGCCGGAGGTTCGACCTTCTCAGCGTCGGTGGCAGCCACGTCGGGCTCGACGGTCATCGGTTCTCCGCTTCCTGCTTCGCTTCCCAGCGACGGGCCGGGCACGGCGGGCTGGGCGTCCATGAGGGTCGTACTCCTGCGCTGCGGATCCACAACGGACCCTGAAGAGGATCACTCCATCAGGCAGGTAGCCTGTGGTCCGCGCCTGGTCTGCACCTGGCAGTAACACCGCGGGGCAACTGTACCGGACGCATCCAACCGTCTCCGGAAGTGGAAAGTCTGCTGCATGATTCCGATTACCGTCGTCGACGTTCAGGACGCCGAACCGCTCGTGCTGGAAGTGCTCCGCTCCGGTGTCATCGCACAGGGACCGATGGTCAAGCGGTTCGAGGATGCTTTCGCCTCCGTTGCGGGTGTGCCCCACGCGGTCGCCGTCAACAACGGCACGACCGCGCTGGTCGCGTCCATCCAGGCGCTCGACCTCCAGCCCGGTGATGAGGTCATCACCACGCCGTTCACCTTCGTGGCCACGCTGAACGCGATCCTGGAAGCGGGCGCTACCGCTCGGTTCGCGGACATCGACTCGGTCGACTTCAACATCGACCCGGAGAAGGTCAGCGGCGCGGTCACCGACCGCACCAAGGTCCTCATGCCGGTCCACCTGTACGGCCAGATGGCCGACATGGGCCGCCTCGTCCCGCTGGCGCAGCAGCACGGCCTGACGATCGTCGAGGACTCGGCGCAGGCGGTCGGCGCGACCTTCGAGGGCAAGCCCGCCGGTTCGTTCGGCATCGGCTGCTTCTCGTTGTACGCCACCAAGAACATCACCACCGCCGAGGGCGGCGTCATCACGACGTCGGACGACGCGCTGGCGGACAAGCTGCGCGTCATGCGCAACCAGGGCATGCGCGCCCGCTACCAGTACGAGATGGCGGGTCACAACTACCGCCTCACGGACCTGCACGCGGCGCTGGGCATCCCGCAGCTCGAGAAGCTGTCGCAGCTCACCGACGCGCGCCGGCGCAACGCCGAGGCGCTGTCCAAGGGCCTCGAGGGCGTGACGGGCCTGACGGTCCCCGCCGTGCTGCCGGGCCGCGAGCACGTGTGGCACCAGTACACGATCCTGGTCGGCGACGACGCCCCGGTGACCCGCGACGAGCTCGCGGCGAAGCTCACCGAGAAGGGCATCGGCAACGGCATCTACTACCCGAAGCTCGTGTTCGACTACGACTGCTACCGGGACAACCCCCAGGTCATCGCCTCCGACGTGCCGGTCGCGAAGAAGGTCGCCGAGCAGGCGCTCTCGCTGCCCGTGCACCCGAAGCTGACCGACGCCGAGCTCGAGACCATCGTCTCGTCCGTCCGGGAGGTGTTCGGCGCGTGACCGCCCGTCCCAAGGTCGCCCTCGTCGGCGCCGGAACCATGGGCTCGCTGCACGCCCGCGTGCTGTCGCAGTCCGACCGCGTCGACTTCAAGTTCGTCGTGGAGCACAACGCCCAGACCGGGCAGGCGATCGCCGACCGCTTCGGCATCGACTACACGGACTCGCTGGACGGGCTGAAGGACGTCGACGCCGTCGTCATCGCGGCCGCCACCGAGGCGCACTACGCCATCGCCAAGCAGGCGCTGGAGCTCGGCAAGCCGCTGCTCATCGAGAAGCCGCTGGCCGCCACGTACGCGCAGTCCGAGGAGCTCGTCGCCGAGTCGGAGAAGCGCGGCCTGCCGCTCGTCTGCGGCTTCCTCGAGCGCTTCAACCCGGCGATCCTCACCGCGAAGCAGTTCGTGGGCGAGGTCGTGCAGATCAACGCGATGCGGCACTCGCCGTTCGTGCCGCGGATCAAGACCGGTGTCGCGGGCGACCTGCTCATCCACGACGTCGACCTCGCGATCCGCTTCGTGGGCAACGCCCCGGCCGCGGTCAAGGGCTCGTTCGGCTTCTTCCACAAGCAGTCCCAGGACAACCAGTCCGAGGACTCGGCGGACGCCACCATGTCGTTCGAGAGCGGCGCGCTCGCCACGATCTCGGCGTCGCGGATCAGCCAGCGCAAGGTGCGGCAGATCTCGGTGCTGGAGATCGACCGCCTGATCGAGATCGACCTGCTGCGCCGGGACATCACGATCTACAAGCACGTGGCGGACTCGCCCGCGGCGGACGGCGTCGGCTACCAGTCGCAGACCGTCATCGAGCTGCCGACGATCCTGCAGAGCGCCGAGCCGCTCGCCGCGCAGCTGAACCACTTCCTGAACCTGCTCGAGCTGGGCGCCGGTTCGGACGAGGTGCTCGCCGAGCGCAACGCGATCCTGCCGGCGCACAAGGTCGTCCACGAGGCGACCATCTCGGCCACCAACGGGAAGGCCTGACGCGATGCGGATCGCGATCATCAACAACTTCTTCCCGCCCCGCATGGGCGGCAGCGCCTACGTGTCGGACACGTTGGCGCGCTACTACGCGGCACAGGGTCACGAGGTTCTCGTGATCACGGCCGCGTACGGCGGTGCGCTGCCGGTGGAGGAACGTGACGGCATCAAGATCGTGCGACTGCCGTCGTGGACGCTGCCGGAGACCCGCATCTCCTTCAACTTCGACATCACGTTCGCGTTGAAGTGGGGCAACCGCAAGAAGGTCTTCAAGCTGCTGGACGGCTTCAAGCCGGACGTCGTCCACCAGCACGGCCAGTTCTTCGACCTGACCTGGCAGAGCGGTCTGTGGGCGCGCAAGCGGAAGGTGCCGTCGGTCCTGACGCTGCACACCCGCCTGCAGAGCCCGATGAAGCCGATCCACGCGGTCTTCCGGATGCTCGACGCGTTCGTCGTCAAGCCGGTCATGTCGTACAACAAGCCGACGAAGCTCGTCGCGATCGACACGATCTTCTACGAGTACATCAAGAAGAGGTACAAGACCCCGGACGAGCGGATCGAGAAGCTCGCCGTCGGTGTCGAGCTCGACCGCTTCCACGACCTCGACCACGCCACCGAGAGCGCGAAGATGCGCGAGCGGTTCCCGGAGCTCGGGAACGGCCCGGTCATCTCGTCGCTCGGCCACGTGATCCCGGTCCGCGACCGGATCAACCTGGTCAAGGCGCTGCCCGAGGTGCTCCGCAAGCACCCGGACACCAAGGTCCTGGTCATCGGCGGTCTGTACAACACGCAGTTCATGGACATCGCCAAGGAACTGGGCGTCGACCACGCGCTGGTCTGCACCGGCACGCTGCCGAAGGCGGAGATCCCCGGTCTGCTCGCGGGCTCCGACATGGAGGTCCACGACCTGCAGGGCTTCGGCATCGGCATCGCGTCGCTCGAGGCGATGGCGGCGGGCGTCCCGACGGTCATGGCCGAGCGGGCCGACTACTTCCCGAACGCCGTGATCACCAACGGCACGGAGTCGCTGCTCACCAAGCCGGGCGACCACTCCGGGCTGGCGGAGCAGATCAACCGGCTGATCGAGGACGAGGGCGTCGCCAAGAAGATCGGCGAGGCCGGTCGTCAGTGGGTCTTCGACAACTTCGACATGCCGAAGATCTGCGAGGCCAACCTCGACATCCTCAAGAGCGTCGCGGGCAAGGCCTGACGTGAGTCACGTCGTCGTGATCGGCGGAGGGATCCTCGGACTCTCCGCCGCCCACGAACTCCTCCAGCGCGGTCACGACGTGACCGCGCTGGAGAAGGAGTCCCAGTGGGCCGCGCACCAGACCGGGCACAACAGCAACGTCGTGCACGCCGGTCTGTACTACAAGCCCGGTTCGCTCAAGGCCCGGATGTCCGTGGCGGGCAACGCTTCCATGGTGGCCTTCGCCAAGGAGCACGGCGTTCCCGTCGACGTCTGCGGCAAGCTGGTCGTCGCGACCTCGACCGACGAACTGCCCCGGTTGCAGACGCTGGCCGACCGCGCCGAGGCCAACGGCGTGCCGGCCAGGCTGATCTCCCCCGCCGAGGTTCGCGAGTACGAACCCGAGGTGTCCGCCGTCTCCGCCCTGCGCGTCGAGTCGACGGCGATCATCGACTTCCCGGCCGTCTGCCGAGTGCTCGTGAAGCTGCTCGCCGGCGCCGACCTCCGCCTCAACTCCCCCGTCCTCGCCATCCGGTCCGACGGTTCGGGTGTCGCGGTGGCGACGCCGCAGGGCATCGTCCGCGCCGACGCGCTGGTGAACTGCGCGGGCCTGCAGAGCGACCGCGTGGCAAGGCTTGCCGGGCTGCGTCCGAAAGCGACGATCGTCCCGTTCCGCGGCGAGTACCACGAGCTGCGGCCGGAACGGCGTGAGCTGGTGCGCGGCCTGATCTACCCGGTGCCGGACCCCGCGCTGCCGTTCCTGGGCGTCCACCTGACCCGGATGCTCGACGGTTCCGTGCACGCGGGCCCGAACGCGGTGCTGGCGTTGCGCCGCGAGGGTTACCGCTGGAGCCAGATCTCCCCGCGCGACATCGCCGACGTGCTGCGCTTCCCCGGCACGTGGAGGCTGGCCCGCAAGTTCGGCAGGACCGGCCTCGACGAGGTGCTGAGGTCGTTCTCCCGCAAGCGTTTCGCGGCGAGCCTGGCCCGGCTGGTGCCGGCGATCGAGGAGACCGACATCGTGCGCGCCGAGGCGGGCGTCCGCGCGCAGGCGATGCTGCCGGACGGCTCGTTGGTCGACGACTTCCTGATCGAGTCGGCCCCGCGCCAGGTGCACGTGCTGAACGCGCCGTCGCCGGCCGCGACCAGCGCGCTGGAGATCGGCCGCCACCTCGCGGACGAAACGCTCGCAACGCTCGTCTGAGCAGGTCAGAGCGTGTCCGCACACCCTGCAGACCCGTTTGCAGAAACCTTGTAGATCGTTTCTAGGCGCTCCCCGCAGTATTTGTGTTGTCAGCCGGAACGGCGCGAACTTCTGGGGGGAAGAACGTTGCGGCTGCGTCTGGGGGAGAAAGCAAAACGCTCGGCCGGGACTTCCCAGCCGAGCGTTTTGTGCTTGGTGGATCAGGCTTTGACGGTCACCAGGCGGGTGAACTCCGCCGGCAGGTCGAAGCCGTCCCAGTGGTCGGAGAACGTCAGCGCGTTGCCGAACGGCACGATGCGGTCGATGCCGCGGCCGGACAGCTCGTGCGCCAGCGCGGTCAGCTCCTCCTGCGAGAAGCCGAACACCGACAGCGTCTGGTCCTTGCGCTGCACCATGGGCACCAGCGCGGACAGCGTCGGCAGCGTGGCGAACGGGAAGGTGCCCGCGCCCAGCCACTCGCGCGGCACGTCCGCCGCCGCCGTGAGCTCGAGGGTGGCCACCGCGTTGCCGTCGAACGAGATCGACTTCGCGTGGCCGTCCGCGGCGACACCGTAGGCCGACACCCGCTTCTGCACGGCCATCGCCGGTTCGACGACGTGGTTCTTGGCGTCGAGCACGGCGCTCAGCTCGGCCCGGAACTCGGTCCGCGCCTGCTGGCCCGCGACCTCGTCACCGACCCAGAACAACGCGCGCGGCGACGAGCAGGCGGCCTGGTCGAACCAGTACGAGTCGTTGTAGAAACCGACGGCCACCTCGCGCTTCTGCTCCGGCGTGGCCTTCGTCCAGCCGTCCACCGAGATCAGCGCGAACGAGGCGCGGTCCGGGAACGTGACGTCGCGCGCGTGCGGCGCCAACGGCAGCTTGCGCACCTCGTTGACGGCACGGTCGCCACCCCACACGACGCGCAGGTCGCACGCCGCGGACAACGCGGCGGTCACCTTGTCGTCGCGGTCGTAGGTGACCATGACCTGGGTCTGCGCGATGGCGGGGTGCGCGTCCTTCAGCGCCTCGTTCAGCGCGTCGACGACGGCCTCCGCCGCACCGGCCGACCGCGGCGAGATGCGCACGACGTTGCTGTTGCCGGCCAGCGCCGACAGCGCCCACGAGTACACGAAGATCGTGTCGACGTTGGCGGGCGGGATGTGGAAGACGAGGCCGCGGCCGAAGCGCAGCACGCCCTCGGGGGTCTCGAGCCGGCGCAGCACCTTCGCGATCTCACCGCGGCGCAGGAAGAAGCCGAGCGAGGCCAGTTCCGGGTAGCGGCGGGCCATCTGCGGGGCGAGCAGCTTGCGGGCGAACTTCACCAGGAAGTCCACGACCCGCTCGTCGCCGACCTTCAGGCGGCCGTCGGTGGGCTCGCCCGAGATGCTCGCGAGGAGCTCGTCGACCGAGGAGACGTCAGGGCCTGCCGGGAAACGGCGCTTCATGAGGCAACAGCTCCAGAGAAGGTGTCCGAACAGCCGCGGGCCTCGGCGCGCGGGAGCCTGCCGAGCACGGAGAACCGCTTGCCCGGCCAGTCGCCGTCGTCGATGCCGTGCACCACACCGAGGTCCTCGGTCAGCAGCACGTGGCCCGGGTAGCTGCGCGGCAGCGTCGAGACGACCTCGATGACGCCGGGCGTGCCGACGGGCTGCTCTTCCCAGGTCTCCGGGTTGCGGATGATGACGTCCGCGAAGTCCGGGCAGTAGAGCGAGTTGCCGGAGCGGCCTTCCAGGAAGACCGTGCCGATCTGCTCGATCATCCCGTAGTAGTTGTAGATCTGGGTCAGACCGGTGTCCTCGGCGAAGCGCTTGCGGAACTCCGCGTTGTCGACCGCGATGTCGATGAGCTTCTTCCAGCCACCGGAGTGGATGAGAATCCCGTTCGACAGGTCGAGCTTGTGCTCGCGCGCGACCTCGTAGAGGTACTGCCACACCATGAAGGTGAAGCCGAAGATCAGGAACGGCTCGTTGCCGTGCTTGGCGAGGAACTCCTTGACCGCCTCGACGTCCGGCTGGTCGTTCTCGTCCAACGCGTAGACGTGGCTGCGGCCGAACGTGGCCATGCCCAGCACACCGGCGCCGCGGGCGGAGAACGAGCGGCGGTTCTTGATGATGCCGATGGTGTCGACCATCAGCATCGGCAGCCGCTTGCCGCCCAGGACCTCCTGCAGGGTCGCGCCGAGCTGGCGCGTCTGCACCGCGGCGGCGTCCTTGTCGAGGTAGATCCGCGACGCGCCACCGCCGGTCGTGCCGGACGAGGTGAGGACCTTGAAGACCTCGGAGTCCGGAACGGACTTCAGCTCGTGCGTCTTGAACATGCGCACCGGCAGCCACGGCAGGTCGTTCAGCGAGCCGAACTGCTCGCCCGACTTGATGCCGAGCGACGACAGGATGCGGTCGTACTGCTCGGAGTGCGCGCGGTGGTGCTCGGTCAGTTCGGTCAGTTCGGCCAGCAGCGCGGTCTCGCGCTCGGCCTGGTTGCGCCCGAAGACGCTCATACCTGTGCCTCCAGTGACCGGTAGTCGATCTTGCCGCTGGGCAGTTGCGGGAAACCCTCCGCCGGCCGCACGTCGAAGCCCGTGACGTGCAGGTGCAGCGTCTCGGACAACAACTTCGCGGCCTGCTTGCAGGTGTCCTTCTCGGCCCTGTCGAGGAAGACGACGACCTTGTCGCCCGCGGGCACGGCGGCGGCCGCGCCGAAGCCCTTCACGATCTGCTCCAGGTCGTCCAGGTTGACCCGGTTGCCGAACACCTTGCCGATCCGCTTGAGCCGGCCGGTGATGTGGAGGAACCCGTCCTCGTCGAGGTATCCGAGGTCGCCGGTGACGAGCACGCCGCCGGTCTCGTCACCGAGCGCGAGCTCGGCTTCGGACTCGGCGTAGCCCATCATCACGTTGGGACCGCGGTACACCACCTCACCGGCAACACCGGACTCGGCGATTTCGTTCCCGGCCTCGTCGCGGATCGCGAACGTGCCACCGGGCAGCGCGGGACCGGCGGAACCGACCTTCTCGGCCAGGCGCTCGGCCGGCACGGTGGCCATCCGCGGCGCGGCCTCGGTCTGGCCGTACATCACGAACATCTGCCCGCCGACGGCGCGCATCTTGTCGTTGAACTCGCTGATCAGGTCGCTGCGGAGCTTGCCGCCCGCCTGGGTCAGGGTGCGCAGCGTCGGGTACTTCGCCGGGTCGAACCGCAGCCGGCGCAGCATCTCGTAGTGGTACGGCACGCCGGCGAGCGACGTCACGCCGTACTGCGTGACCGCGTCCCAGAACGGCCGCGCCACGACGCCGGAGCCCTCCAGCAGCACCGTCGCGCCCTGGCGCAGGTGGCTGTTGAGCACGGACATGCCGTAGCTGTAGTGCAGCGGCAGGCTGGTCGGCGCGACCTCGTTCTCGTCGATGCCGAGCACCTCGGCGATCGCGTCGGCGTTCGCGAGGATCGCCGAGCGGGACAGCCGCACGAACTTCGGGTTGCCGGTGGAACCGCTGGTCGGGAGCATCACGGCCAGGTCGGGGTGCGGTGCGACGCCGTCCGCGTCCTCACGCACCCAGTCCGCCGAGTAGCCCGGCGCGGGCTCGTCCTCGATGCCCAGCACGGCCGCGGGGCGGAACCGGGCGACGAGCCCGTCCAGCACCTCGCGGTCCTGCGCCGGGTCGAGCAGCGCGACGGCGCGGCCCGCCTCGAACGCACCCAGGTACCGCAGCACGCTCGTCAGGTCCAGGCCGACCCGGAGGAACAGCACCCCGGACGGCAGATCGGCGAGTTCCTTCGCCGCCTCGGACACGCGACCGGCGAGCTCGGCACCGCCGAGCAGCTCACCGGTCGCGGCGTCACGCAGGCGAGCCTGAGCGTGCAGCAGCGTCACAGCACCAAACCTCCGTCGATCCCGAGCACCTGACCGGTGACGAACGAAGCGTCGTCACTCGCCAGGAATCGGATCACCTTGGCCACTTCTTCCGCGGTGCCGAGCCGGCCGAGGGCGGTGTCGCCCTTCACCCGCTCCAGCACCTCGTCGGACTGCTCCGAGATCAGGTCCGTCTGGATCACGCCGGGCGCGACCGCGTTGACCCTGATCCCGTGCCTGCCGAGTTCCTTCGCCGCGGACTTCGCGGCCGCGACCAGCGCCGCCTTGGACGCCGCGTAGACCATCTGACCGGCGTTGCCGCGCTCGCCGACGATCGAGCCGATCAGCACGATCGAGCCGGTGCGCTTGCGCATCATGGCCCGCGCGGCCGCCTGCACGGAGTTGATCGTGCCGGCGACGTTCGTGGTCAGCGTCCTGTTGACGTGGTCGTCGGTGAGCATGCCGATGAGACCGCCCTCGAGCACGCCCGCGCTGGCCACGAGCACGTCGATGCGCCCGTGTTCCTTCGCGGCGTCCTTGAAGACGGTCTTGACGGCGGCGGAGTCGGCGACGTCGAGCGCCACGCCGTGCACGCGGTCACCGAGCTCGGCGGCGCGCTTCTCGGCCGTCTCCCGGTCGCGGCCGGTGATGACGACCGTCGCGCCCGCCTCGGCCAGCAGCGCGGCCGTCGCGAACCCGATGCCGCGGGTGCCGCCGGTGACGACCGCTACCTTGCCGGCGAAGTCACTCACCAGCGCCGAAGCCCTTGAGCATGTCGACGGCGACCTTGAAGCTGCTCATGTCGATGACCTGCTCGGTCTCGAACTGGACGTCGAACTCGTCCTCGATGGCGGCGACGAGCGCCATGTGGCCGACCGAGTCCCACTCGTCGATGTCGCGGTACTTCAGGTTCTCGACGTCCACGGAGTCGTCGAGCTGGAGGGCGTCCACGAAGACACCGCGAAGACGGTCGTTCAGGGCCATCGTTTTTCTCGTTCTCTCTTCGAGGTCTGGGTCTCAGTGCTCGTTCGAACGCTCGGTCCACGCCTTGAGCAGCGCGGTGAGCTCCTCCGGCAGGCCGGCGGGAACCTCCGCCTCCTTGCCGGTGAGGAAACCGGTGAGAGCGGCGATCGCGGCCTCGTCGCAGCCGCGGCGCGACAGGCCGATGACGTTGACGCCGGTCGTGCGGGCCGGGTTGCCCAGGGTGATGGTGAACGCACCGACCTCCTTGCGGATGGCCGAGCCGAGGCCGATCATCGCGCCGGGGCCGATCTGCGTGCCCTGGTGCACGACGGTGCCCAGGCCGATGTTGGAGCCGCTCCACACGTGGCAGTGGCCGGCGATCTGCACGGCGCTCGTGATCACGACGCTGTTGTCGACGACGCAGTCGTGCGCGATGTGGGCGCGGCCCATCACGTAGTTGTCGTTGCCGAGCCGGGTCGCGTCCTTGGCGCCCTGGTTGATCGTGACGAACTCGCGGATGCGGTTGCGGTCGCCGATCACCACGCCGGGGCCGTCGTTCTCGCCGTCCCAGCCGGCCAGGTGCGGTGCGCTCAGGTACTCGGCGGGCCCGCCGATGCTGACGTGCGGGCCGATGAAGTTGCCGTCACCGATCCGGGCGGGCCCGGCGATGACCGTGTACGGCCCGATCACGTTGTCGTCGCCGATCTCGACGTCCTTGCCGATGATCGCGGTCTCGTGAATGCGGTTCGCCACTGTTCCCTGTCCTGCCCGTGAATTGAGGTGTAACCCACGTCACCAGGGCACTTCCACCCGACGGGGCCGGTAGGCCACTCTACTTCACGGGCAGAACAGGGCCTGACCGGCTACGAGCTGAGCAAGCCCAGGCTCGCGTCCATCACGATGCGCTCAGTGGTCCCCGCGGCCGGGGTCGGCGTGTCGCTGAACTTCAGCGGGCCGGGCCACGCGTAGGAGATGCAGAAGCTGCCCTCGGCGGCGATGGTGGGGTCGTTCGCGTTCCACCCCGCCTCGTAGCCGAAGTGCAGGTTGCCGCCCGAACGCAGGGTGTCGTTGTCCGCGACGTAGCCCTCGCACTCGTTGGCGTACCCCATGACCCAGAGCTTTCCGGCGAACGCCGCGCGCAGCCGCACGTGGTAGGTCGACAACGGCTCGTGGGCGAGGGCGAGGATGCTCAGGCCGCCGAACCGCCAGCGCTGGATCGGCATCGGGATCGACGTGGGCACGGTGCCCGCGTTGATCAGCTTCACCATCATGTCGGCGTGCCGGCGGTTCGGGTCCGTCTTGGGGAGCACCCGGCGGCGGAGCTCGTACTTGTGCAGCACCGCCGCCCGCACGGCGGGGTCGGTGGTGTCGGCGTGGAACGGCAGGCTGACCTCGGTCAACGCCGTCGCGACCGGGCCCGTGACGGTGCTGAAGCCGGGGCCGGCCAGCACGTCGAGGACCTCCTGGCCGAGAGCGGTGCCGAGCTGCTCGGTCGTGGCCGGGCTGTGCGGGTCGTTCGCCTCCTGGTCACCGCACGCGCCCTGGACGAACAGCGCGGGCACGCCCAGCGCGGTCTCGACCAGCTCGGCCGCGACCTCCGGGAACTCGCCGTCGAACACGTCGTCGTTGCCGCGCGAGACGGGGTGGCAGGCCGCCCCGAAGACGACCGCGAACAGGCCGCCGCCGGTCTTCTTGAGGCGCAGGACCGGCACGGTGTCCAGCACGGCGCCGTTGGCGACGACCCGGTTGTAGCCGATCTTGGCCTGGCCCTCGGCGTAGGCCAGCGTGACGGCGGTCCGCTGCTCGGCGATCGTGTCCCTGACCAGCTGGACCATCAGGTCGGTGATCATCGACGTGGTGCCGTTGACCGCGTCGACGTCGGCCTGGGTCAGCCCCATCATCACCTGCGGGCTCGGCCGGGTGTCCCCGAACAACGGGCCCGAGTGCGTGTGGCTCGCCAGCAGCATCAGGTTCTCGGCCGCGACCAGGCCTTCGCCGACGAGGGTGTTCCTGATCTGCTGGTTGACGTCCCTCGGGATGCTGACGAGGTCCGCTCGCAGCAGGACCTTCGGCACGCCACCGTCCCAGAGCACCAGGCACTGAGCGCGTAACCGGCGGGCCACCGCGCCGTGGTTGCCGCGCGGAGACCAGCCGTACCCGCCCATCCACAGACTCGGGTAGGGCGGGTTGACCGGCGTGATGTCGACTTCGCCGACAGCTGCTTCGAAAGACATGACTCCCCCAATGCTTGTGGACACCACACCCCCATGTGGTGTTCTGCACTGAAGACGCCGCCAGGCCTCCGGAAATACAGCTTTTGGAAAAGTTTTACTTCAGAACTTCGAGACCGCCCATGAACGGCCGCATCGCCTCGGGCACCACCACGGAGCCGTCGGCCTGCTGGTGGTTCTCGAGGATCGCGACGATCCACCGCGTCGTCGCCAGGGTGCCGTTCAACGTGGCCGCGATCTGCGACTTGCCGTTCTCGTCGCGGTAGCGGACGTTGAGGCGGCGCGCCTGGAACGTCGTGCAGTTCGACGTCGAGGTGAGCTCGCGGTACTTCTGCTGGGTCGGGACCCACGCCTCGCAGTCGAACTTGCGGTGCGCGGACGTGCCGAGGTCGCCCGTCGCCGTGTCGATGACCCGGTACGGGACCTCGATCTTGGCGAGCATCTCCTCTTCCCACCCGAGCAGCCGGGCGTGCTCCGCCTCGGCGTCCTCGGGCTTCACGTACGAGAACATCTCCACCTTGTTGAACTGGTGGACGCGGATGATGCCGCGGGTGTCCTTGCCGTACGAGCCCGCCTCGCGCCGGTAGCACGACGACCAGCCCGCGTACCGGCGTTCGCCGTCGAGGATCTCGTCGGCGTGGTAGCCGGCGAGCGGCACCTCCGACGTGCCCACGAGGTACAGGTCGTCGTTCGGCAGGTGGTAGATCTCGCTCGAGTGCGCACCGAGGAAGCCGGTGCCCGCCATGATCTCCGGCCGGACCAGCGTCGGCGTGATCATGAGCTCGAAGCCGTTGGCCGTGGCCTGCGCCGCCGCCATGTTGAGCAGCGCGAGCTCGAGCTGCGCGCCCACGCCCTTGAGGAAGTAGAAGCGGCTGCCGCCGACCTTCGCGCCCCGCTCCATGTCGATGGCGCCGAGCTTCGTGCCCAGGTCGAGGTGGTCCTGCGGCTCGAAGTCGAACTCGCGCGGCGTACCGACGGTCTTGACGACCACGAAGTCGTCCTCGCCGCCCACGGGCGCGTCCGGGTGGACCAGGTTCGGGATCTTGGCCAGCAGCTCGTTGACCTCGTCGGCGGTGGCGTGCTGCTCGGCCTCGGCGGCCTTGACCTCGGCGGCCAGGTCCTTCGCCTTGACGAGCAACGCGGTGCGGTCGTCGCCCTTCGCCTTGCCGACCTCCTTGCCCAGCACCTTCTGCTCGGCGCGCAGGGTGTCGGCGCGGGAGATGGCGGAACGCCGGCGCTCGTCCGCGGACAGCAGGCTGTCCACGACGGCCTCGTCCTCGCCACGGGCACGCTGCGACGCGCGCACGATCTCCGGGTTCTCGCGCAACACCTTGAGGTCAATCACCTGGGAAAGGGTAGTCGCCATCCGTTCCCCGTTTCATCCGGATATGCGGAACGCGGGACGGTCAACGCGAAAGGACCCGGCGCCACGGGGGCACCGGGTCCTTCGGAAGGCGCGTGCCTAGTAGATGGCGAACGCCACCACGAGGCCGAGGGCGACGTGGGCCGCGGCGACGACGACGGAGGCCGGGGCGAACTCGTCCGACTCGATGATCGAGCCGATGTCCAGCTTGGTCACCCACTCCAGCAACCGGACGGCCGCCACCTGCACGATGATCCCGACGACGCCGTAGATCAACGCGGTGAGCAGGCCCTCGTCGAGCTTGCCGACGGCGTTGAGCATCGCGACGACGACGATGAACGCCATCGAGACGAGACCCGAGGCGGTGACGATCACGGCGTTCGGGGCACCGTTGCGGACCAGGAGCGACAGCTTGCCCGGCGTCGTCCAGTCGATCGCGTAGAAGCCGAACACCATGAGGACCAGACCGACGACGGCGTACAGCGCGATCGCGCCGATGCCCCGGCCGATGGCCGAGCCGAAGCCGGGGTCCAACGCGAGCGTGTAGTCCATTTCCCGTTCCCTTTCGGAGTCTTACTCAACAATTCGATGCGGCACGAACGCCGCGCCGTCGTCGGTCACCAGACCGACCGTTTCCCGGATGCCGAGGCCTGCCGACGTGTCGCCGACGACCCAGGCACCCAACGCGGGGCGGTAGCCGTCGAACTCCGGAAGCGGATCGAACAGCTGGTACACGAAGCCTTCTTTGCCGTACACGCCACCGGTCTGCGTCTCGTAGCCCGGGGCGACGATCTGGATGTTCGACCCCTCGCGGCCGAGCAGCGGCTTGCGCACGTACTCGGTGAGCATGCCGGGGTCGTTGAGGTACGCGGGGAGCAGGTTGGGGTGGCCCGGGTACATCTCCCACAGGATCGCGAGCAGCGCCTTGTTGGAGAGCAGCATCTTCCACAGCGGCTCGATGAACAGCGTGCTGGGCAGCGTCTCGACGGCGTGGCGGCCGAACTGCTCCTCGACCACCCACTCCCACGGGTAGAGCTTGAAGAGCGTGCTCATCGGGGCCTCTTCGAGGTCGACGAACCGGTTGAGCAGCGAGTCCCAGCCGACGTCCTCGATCGCGATGCCGACGGTGTTGAGCCCCGCCTCGGCCGCGGTCTCCTGCAGGCACGCGGTCGTCAGGTGGTCCTCACCGGACGGGTCGGCGCCCGACCAGCTGAAGTGCAGCTCGCCGGAGGGCAGCTTGGCCCCGATCTCCGTCCAGCGTTCGACCAGCCGCTCGTGCAGCGAGTTCCACTGGTCGTCGTCCGGGAAGACCTCTTCCTTCCAGTACCACTGGATGTACGCGGCCTCCAGCAACGACGTGGGGGTGTCCGCGTTGTACTCCAGCATCTTCGCCGGGCCCGAGCCGTCGTAGCGCAGGTCGAAGCGGCCGTAGAGGTGCGGGTCGCGGCGGCGCCACGACTCGGCGATGTGCGGCCACACCCACTCGGGGATGCCGAAGTCGCGGTACCGCTCGGTGAGCACGACGTTGTCCACCGCGTCGAGGCACATGGAGTGGAGCAGCTCGACGTCGGCTTCGAGCGAGAGGATCTCGCTCATCTCGAACACGTAGTGCACCGACTCGTCCCAGTAGGGACGGTCGGCGCCGTTCGCGTACTTCGCGGGCAGGCCGAACACCAGGCCCTGGTCGGAGACCGTCCGCTGCCAGTCCGGCCGCGGATGTGAAGCTTCCCTGCGCAAGTGTGCTCAGCCTCCGCTGCTCGACGATCCGCTGCTGATGCCGAAGCCGCCGCGCTGGACCGACGTGCCCGACTTGGTGCTGACGTTCGCACCCTTCGGGACGGTGTAGCTGCCGCCGACCGCCTTCTGGCCGACCGAGCCCGTGCCGCCGTAGTTGTAGCGGTAGGACGAGCCGCCGATGTAGATGAAGCCGCCGCTCGTGTACCCGCCGTGGCTGCGGTAGTACGACTCGTCGCAGTAGTCGTCGTCGACGATCACGTTGTTCGAGTCGGTGCACTGCGCGGTGACGTTCTTCGGGCTGGCGGCCGCGTACCAGATCGCGACCAGCGCGACCACGCCGACGGTGACGCCACCGCCGATGAGCAGGCGCTTGCGCTTCTTGCGCTTCTTCTCGAAGGCGGCGGACTCGGCGGCGAACCGCTCCTGCTGCGCCTTCTGGGCGGCGGCGCGAGCGCGTTGCTCGGCGACCGTGGCCTGGCGCGGCTTGGTCACGCCGGCCTGCTGCTGGCGCATCTTGCCCTTGGTCGGCGGACCCTGGGCAGGCTTGTTCGGCGCCGGTGCCGGTTGGTACGGCGGCGGCTGCTGCGGCTGTTGAGGCTGGCCGGGCTGTCCCGACGGCGGCCCCTGCTCGGGCGTCGGCTGGCCAGGTCCTGGCAGGTTGTTGTCAGTCATCACCACTCCCGCGGGCAAGGTACCTAGTGAGACTCCGCCAACACGCCCAATTGAGTGACGAGTGTCCTAATAGCAACACTCGACCCAACCCGGCGCACACCGGTCTCACACGGCACGGGCATCATGGATGAGATGTCTCCGAGCGCCGGTTGGTTGAGTCGATCTGGTCACATCCGCGACACGCGGGTTGTGATGGTCGGCGCTTTCGTGGGCGCGTTCGGCTTGCTGATGTTGTCCGCGTTCACGTCTGTGCTGGCAGGAGGCCCGCTCAGCGTGAAACGCGAGCTGGTCAACGCGGCCTACCAGGCCGTCACGGGCGAATGCCTCAACTGGGAGAAACCGGACCTCTCGGACGCGCAGAAGGTCGACTGCGCCGCCGCGCACAAGTTCGAGGTGACCGGCACGGCCGACATCACGGCCGCGTACCCGAAGGAAGCGCCGTTCCCGAACGGCGAGGCCTGGGAGAAGATCGCGCAGGACAACTGCGCGCAGGCCTCCACGACGTACATGGCGGGCAAGCTCGACCCGAAGGGCAAGTACGGCGTCAGCACCCTGAACCCGGACGAGACCCGCTGGAAGAGCGGATACCGGCAGCTCAGGTGCGGTGTGCAGGTCACGGCCCCGTCCGGCGCGGCCCTGCCGTCCTTCGGCAGCGCGAAGACGCAGGACCAGTCGAACGTCTACGACCCAGGCGTCTGCGTGGCGCTCGGCGAGAACAACACGGTCGGTGACCCGATCGAGTGCGCCAAGCCGCACGCGTTCGAGATCGTCGGCGTCGTCCAGCACCCCGAGGGCCCGTTCGTCACGCCCGAGGCCCAGGACCCGATCATGTCCGAGAAGTGCGCGGCCATCGCGGCCGAGTACACCGGCGGCGCCGACCTGAAGGCCAGGAACCTGCTGATCACCTGGGACACGCGCGCCGAGGAGAGCTGGGCCGTCGGCTCCCGCAAGGCCAACTGCAAGATCGGCGCCCCGCCCCAGGGCAACAACCTCGTCGCCTGGGAAGGCACCGTCCGCAACCCCAACGGCGCGCCGCTGACCACCGCGAACCCGCCGCAGACCACGTCGGTCAAGGCCCAGGACGAGCCGACCGGCGCCCCGCTGCACTCCGAGAGCAACGGGTCCCCGTCCTCCGAGTCCGGCAAGCCCTCCGACTCCGGCAAGCCCGACAAGCCGTCCTCCAACGCACCCCCGTCGAGCACAGAGAACCGATGACCGTCGAGATGACCCGGGCCCGCTTCGAGGAGCTGGTCGAAGAAGCGCTGGACCTGCTGCCCGAGGACTTCATGCACGCCATGAACAACGTGGTGGTGCTGGTCGAGGACCGCAACGCCGAGGAGCCGTCGCTGCTCGGGCTCTACCAGGGCATCGCGCTGACCGAGCGCAACTCCGACTACGGCGGGACGCTGCCCGACCACATCTTCATCTACCGCGAGGCGATCCTCGACATCTGCCAGACCGAGGAGGACGTGGTGGAGGAGGTCGTGGTGACCGTGCTGCACGAGGTCGCGCACCACTTCGGGGTGGACGACGCGAAGCTGCACGAGCTGGGCTGGGGCTGATCCGCCTTCACCGCCGCCGGGTAGCTTCGGGCGCATGGGGAGAGTGCTGGGGGCGTTCTTGCTCGTGCTGTTCGCCGGTGGTTCGACGGTGTCCGATCCGCCCGCGGTGGAGAGACAGCCGCCGTGGGAGTGGTTCCAGGTGGAGCTGGGCTCCGTCGAGCCGAGATTCGCGGAGCCGAACCAAGCCGGCCCGCGCCGGCTGGGGTGGTCCGGTGCGCCGGTGACCTTGAACGCGTACTTCCGCAACGCGGGTGAGCAGACGCTGCCCCGGCCGACCGTCAGGTTCGCGTTCGCAGTACAGGCCATGCCGGAGGCCGTTCTCGTCGACGCCGACGGGGACGGGTGGTCCTGCCGGGTCTCCGACCTGACGGCGACCTGCCGCGCCGAGACATACGTCGCGCCGGGTGAGGTGCGGGCACCGATCCGCGTGGACATCGAGAGGGACCCGGTTTCGACCGCCGGCGCGCCTGACAGAGGTCACACCTTCACGGTCACCTTCGACGACGTGGTCTACGAGAGCTACGTCGACTGGACCGCGAGCACCTAGCCTCCCCCGCGCGGGTGACCCCTCAGATCTCGACGCCCGCCCACGAGCGGCACGCCCAGGTGTCGCCCTCGGTCTCCAGCACCACGACCCCGGTGTTCGGCAGCAGGTTCTCCGCCAGCTCCACCGGCACGTTCGACGCCAGCGCCAGCGCGCCCATGCGGCCGGCACCGCCGTGCGTCACGACCATGACGGTGCCCTCGGCCCGGATCGAGGCGATGGCCCCGAGGAACCGGTCCAGCACCTGCTGCCCGGACTCGCCGCCGCCGGGGAACGCGACGTCCAGCGAGCCCTCGGCCCACTGGATCACGGTCTCGAGGTAGGTCTGGTACGCCTCGACGTCGTTGCGGCCCTCCAGCGAGCCGACCTGGATCTCCTCGATGCCCTCCAGGACCTGGACGGGCAGGCCGAAGCGTTCGGCGGTCGGTGCGGCGGTCTGCTGGGCGCGCAGGCCGATGCTCGCGTAGACGGCGACCAGAGACTCGCCGGCGAGGGCGTCGGCCAGTTCGCGGGCCTGTTTCTGCCCCAGTTCGGTGAGGGGCGGGCCTGGCATGGCCGTGTCCAGCCTGCGTTCGATGTTCGACGCCGTCTCACCGTGCCTGACCAGCAGCAACCTCACCCGCGCTCGCCCTTTCTGACAGCATCGACCCAGGAGGCGGCTGCGGCGAACTCGGCGTTGTGAGCCTCGACGGGCTCGTGGTCGGCCTTCGGGAAGGACCCGAGGAACCGGATCTCGCGCGAGTGTCGGTGCAGCGCGGCCAGCGCGTCACCGATCCTCGGCTCTGCGATGTGCCCCTCGACGTCGATGTAGAAGCGGTACGTCCCCAGTTTGCCCTTCTGGGGGCGGGATTCGAGGCCGGTGAGATTGATGCCACGCAGCGCCAGCTCGGTGAGCAGCTCGGACAGGACGCCGACGCGGTTCGGGGTGGTCACGACGACGCTCGTGCGGTCTGCGCCGGTCGGCTCAGGCAGTGCGCCCGGCCGGCGCAGCAGCAGGAAGCGGGTGCGGGCGTCCGGCACGTCCAGGACGTCGGTGGCGTACTCGTCGAGCTTGTAGTGGTTCACCGCGACCGGGGCGGAGACGGCGGCGTCGAACTCGCCTCGTTCCACGGCCGCCGCTGCCGCCGCGGTGGACGAGGTGGCGATGGACGTCGCCGAAGGCAGCTCGGCGGCGATCCACTCGCGGACCTGGGCGAGGGCGTGCGGGTGCGAGGCGACGGTGGCGATCTCGGTGGTGCCCGGCCGGACCAGGACGCTGAAGCGGACGTCCAGGACGGTCTCGGCGACGGCCACGACCGGTTCGTCGCGCACGAGGGCGTCCAGGGTGGCGGGGACGGCGCCCTCGACCGAGTTCTCGATCGGCACGCACGCGAAGTCGGTGTCGCCGGAACGCAGTGCGGCGAACGCCAGCGGGATGGTCTCGACGGGGACGAGCTCACCCTCGAACCGCATGGCGGCCTGCTCGGTGAAGGTCCCCTGTGGTCCGAAGTACGCAATGCGAGGCACCGAGTCAGCGTAGTGCGACCGACGAGTCGCGAATCACGCCTGTGTCAGGCGCCAAACCTGGGTTCCGTCAGGACCGTTCGAACTGGAATGCTTGGGGCGTGCCCGCTCTAGCGCCAGAACTCGTGTTGTGCGCGGTCGACGAACCGATGGCGAACGCCTGGCTCGCCGTCGCGGACGGACGCACCGGGGTGCGGGTGCATCGCGGGTCCGTGCTGGACATCCACGCGCAGGCCATCGTGAGCCCCGCCAACTCGCAGGGCTGGATGCGCGGCGGCATCGACGCCGTCTACGCCACCGCGTTCCCCTTGGTGGAGAACAACGTCCGCAGCGCCGTCCTCGCGCTGCACGGCGGTGAGCTCCCGGTGGGCGAGGCGCAGATCGTGGCGACGGGCGAGACGGAACCCGCGTGGCTCATCAGCGCCCCGACCATGCGCCGGCCCGGCGAACGGCTGCCGGTCGACACCGTCCACCCGTACCTCGCCGCGCGCGCCGTGCTGATGCTGTGGCTCACCGGACGCCTGGAGGACGGCACGCCGGTGCGCGACGCCGTCCGGACGATCGCGATGCCGGGCCTCGGCACCGGGGTCGGCGGCGTCGCACCGTCCACGTGCGCGCACCAGGTCGCCGCCGCGTGGGACGAAGCGTTCAACCCGCTGCACGTCTGACCGTCCACAGGACCTGTGCACAACCCTGTGGACAGAGTTGTGGACAGTTGTGGACTACTGCCGTGGCGCGACCCATCGTTCGAGGTCGACCTCGTCCGTGATGGGGATGCCGAACTCCCCCACAGCCGGTATCTCCGGCTTGAGCTTGCGCGCCTCGCGGACCGCGTCCGGTCTCAGCGCCGCGAGCTTGAACCCGCGCCGCTGGTAGAATCGGATCGCGTCCAGGTTGTCGTTGGTGGTCGTCAGCCGCACCCGGTTGCATCCGAGCGTGCGTGCTTGACGGACCGCGGCGTCGACCAGCGCGGTGCCGACGCCGCGGCCCCGCCGGAGCGCGTCGACCGTGACGATCTCCAGCTGGTGGTTCGCCACCGCGTAGGTCAGCAGACCCAGCACGTGACCCTGCTTCTCCACGAGGAAGCCCGGCAGACTCGCGGGGAAGAACACCTCGCCGTGCGCGACCGAGGTGTGCGCGCCCCACAGCTCCAGGACCAATCGCGCGACAACTATGCGATCCGCTTCCTCGATCGGCCTTACCGAGCCTTCTGCCATGACAAGAACTGTGCCAATACGAGTCACTGTCAGGAACAGCCATTCGACGTACGGTGGATTCGTGCCAGTGCGCGTTTTGTTGGTTGACGATCACGAAGTAGTGCGCAGAGGACTGCGCGAGATGTTGGACGACGAGGCGGACATCTCGGTCATTGCCGAGGCCGGATCCGTCGGCGAGGCGGTGACACGGGCTCAAAAGACCCCACCTGACGTGGCGGTCGTCGACGTGCAACTGCCGGACGGCAGTGGTGTCGACCTCTGCCGGTCGCTGCGGGACCTCGGCATCCGGTGCCTCGTCCTGACCGCGTTCGACGACGAGGAGGCGCTCGTCGGCGCGATCATGGCTGGTGCTTCTGGGTATCTGCTCAAACAGGTCAGGGGTCAGGACGTCGTCACGGCCGTGCGCGAGGTCGCGGCTGGACGGTCCCTTCTGGACCCCGCGACCACAAGCCGAGTACTCGAACGGATGCGCAATCCATCCCCGATCGGACTCACCGACCAGGAACAGCGCGTGTTGGAACTCATCGGTGAGGGCCTCACGAACCGCCAAATCGGTGAACGTCTGTTCCTCGCCGAGAAGACGGTGAAGAACTACGTGACGTCGGTTCTGTCCAAACTCGGCATGGAACGGCGGACGCAAGCCGCCGCATGGGTGGCTAAACGGGGACGGACCAGGTGAGCGTCGTCCCGTTCGGCGAACTCACGACGCGGAAATCGCCACTCGCGGACTTCGCCCGTTCGGCGAGGTGCCGCAATCCGCGCTGAGTCACACCGGACGGGATGCCGCATCCGTTGTCGGCGACGCGCAGCAGCAGATGCTTCTCATCGCGCCGTACGTCGATCTGGAGGTTCGTGGCGCCTGAGTGGCGCACGACGTTCGACAGCGCCTCACGCAACGCAGCGCGCGCGTCGTCGGCGTGGCGTTGCGGCACGTTCGCCAGGTCGCCCGCCACGTGCAGGCGGGGCGCGAACCCGAGCAGCTCACCGGCGGTGCGAACCTCGGCCTTGATCGAGTCAAGCAGGTCGGCGCCCTCGGCCGGGTCGGTGTTGCGCAGCTTGCGGACGGTGCCGCGGACCTCGGCGATCGTCTCGTCCACCAGGTCGACGGCCTCGTTGATCCGGGCCCGGTCGGTGTGGTCGAGCTTCTTGCCGAGGCGCCGTTCCAGCAGGCTGAGCTGCACGCCGGCGCCGTAGAGCCGTTGGATGATCACGTCGTGCAGGTCGCGGGCGATCCGTTCGCGCTCCTCGTAGACCGCGACGCGCTGCCGTGCCGTGAAGCCCTCGGCCAGCACGACCGCGAGGCCCGCCTGCGCCGCGAACGCCGACAGCACGTCCACCGTCTCCTGCGTGAACGGCGCCTTGTCCCGGCGCCGGTACACGGCCAGAGCGCCGATTTTCCGGTCCGAGGTGCCGAACGGCGCCACGGCGAACGGTCCGTACGTCCGCAGCGCGTGCGGCACGTACGGCGCCGTGCGCGGGTCGCTCGTGACGTCGTCCGCCATCACCGGCACGCCCGTGCGTGCGGCCTTCGCAGCAGCACTGCGCGGGCTCAGCGTGGCCACGACCGGTTCGGCGGACGACGCCTCGACGGTCAGCGTGCCGTCGTCCTCGTCCGTGGCGAGCATGGCGAGGCCGAGGTCGGCGTCCGCGATCTCCGCGGCCGCCTCCACCACGAGCCGCAGCACGTTCTCCGGGTCTTCCAGCGCCGCCGACGTGATCTCGGTGGACGCGACGAGCACGCGCCGCGCCAGAGAGGGGTCCATGGCTCTCAACGGTATGCGGGCGTGCCGAGGTCCAGCACCAGGTCCGCCCTCGCCGCCTCGTCCGGGCGGTGCGTGATGTGCAGGACTGTCCTGCCGTCGTGCCGCAGCCGCTCCAGCAGCCGGCGCGCGGTGGGCTCGTCCAGGTGCGCGGTCGGCTCGTCGAGCAGCACCACGTCGGCGTCGTGCAGCAACGCCCGCGCGAGCACCAGCCGTTGCGCCTCGCCGCCCGAGACCTGGTCAGGCCTGATCACGGTGTCGAGCCGGTCCGCCCAGTCCGGCAGGCACGCGTCGCGCAACGCCTGCCGCAACGCCTCGTCGTCGTGCTGCCCCGACATCCTCAGGTTCTCCCGCACGGTCGTGCTGACCAGCATCGGTTCCTGCGGGCACCAGGTGGCGCGCGGCAGCTCCACGATCCCCCGTTCCGGCGGGAGGAAGCCCAGGAGCAGCGCGAACAGCGTCGACTTGCCGCTGCCCGACGGCCCGACGATCGCCACGTGCGTGCCGGGCTCGACGTTGAGGTGCAGGTCGCGCAACGTCGGCTCGGTCGCGCCGGGCCAGCGGACGTCGACGTTCTCCAGCCGGATCCGCTTGCCCCTCGCGACCTCGGGTCGTTCGGGCGCGTCGAACTGGAGCCGCGCCGAAGCCTCTCGCAACGCCCTGCGCTGCTGGGCGGCCAGCGGCAGCGCGGCCAGCGGTTCGGCCAGAGCCAGTGGGACGAGCCCCAGCACCGGGTTGCCGGTCAACGCGCAGAGCAGGGCCGCCGCACCTGTCGCGAGCAGGACGATCGCCGTGGCCGCGCCCGTGCCAAACGCTTGCCTGCGCGTCTGCGCGGCGAGGTCGACGTCGTCGGCGTGCAGGCGGGCCAGCAGCCGGTGGTGGGCGTCGTGCGCGATCAGGTCCGGCGCGGCGGTCAACGCGTTGATCGTGTCCGTGGCGATCTGGCGGCGACCCCTGGCGAGCTTCGTGCTGGCCCGCCGCTCGGTCCAGACGGCGACGGCCGGGGCGGCGAGCCCTGCCGCGAGCAGGAGCGCGCCCAGCACGAGCGCGGCCCTGGGGTCGATGAACGCGAACAGGATCGTGGTCGCGATCCCCGCCCCGATGGCGACGATCGGGGGCACCAGAACACGCGGGATGAGGTCGCGAACGGTGTCCGTGTCGTCCACCAGCCGTTGCAGGCCATCACGTCGTTGGGTGCGCACGAGCCGCAACCACAGCTCGGCGCGCAGGTTGTTCGCGAGCCGGAACGTCTCGTCGTGCGTCACCAACCGCTCGATGTACCGCAACACGCCCTTGCTCAGCGCGAACGTCCGCACGCCCACGACCAGCACCGACAGGGTCAGGATCGGCGGCATCTCGGCGGCGCGGGCGATCAGGTGGGCGGCCAGCGCGGTCAACGCGATGCCCGCCATCGCCGCGAGCACGCCCAGGCCGGCGCCCTTCCACGGCACGGGCAGCCGCTTCGGCCGTTCGGGCGCGGTCTCCTCGGTGACGACCCTGGCGACCGTCTCGTCCTCGGCCGCCTCCTTCTCCCGGTGCGAGGCGAGCACGACGGCCGCCGTGGCGCTTGCTCTCTTGATCGCTTTGTCGACTTTGCGACTTGTCACCGGGTCGAGGTGCGCGGTCGGTTCGTCGAGGAGCAGCACCGTCGCGCCGTGACGCACCCTCAGCAGAGCGCGCGCTACGGCGACGCGTTGGCGTTCCCCGGTCGAGAGGTCGGTGATCCGGCGGTCGAGCAGGTGAACGGCCGCGACCTCGTCCGCGACCTGCTCGACGTCCTCGGCGCCCGGCACCGTGAGCTCCAGCTCGGCGCGGGGTGTGGCGGCGGCGAACGCGGGCTTCTGCGGCACGTACGCGATGTCGCCGGCGACGAACACGCTGCCGTCGGTGGGTTCCAGGAAGCCCAGGAGCACCTGGAACGTCGTCGACTTGCCCTTGCCGCTCGCGCCTTCGAGCCGGTGGATCTCCCCCTGGCGGACGTCGAAGCTGATGCCGTCCGGGGCGAACCCGTCGCGCCGCAGCACGCGCAGGCTGTCGACGTGGACCGACCCGCCGGGCAGCCGCGGCCGCCCCGAACCCTCGTGCTCCACGACCTCGGCCACGCGCCGGACCGCTTCGAGGCCGTCCTCGCTGGCGTGGTGCGCCGCTCCGGCCGCGCGCAACGGCAGGTAGCACTCGGGCGCCAGGATCAGCACGACCAGCGCGGTCATCAGCGTCATGTCGCCGTGCACCAGCCGGATGCCGACGCCGACCGCGATCAGCGCGACGCTCAGCGACGCCGCGATCTCCAGCACCAACGCGCTGAGGAACGCGATCCGGAGCGTGCCCATCGTGGCCTTGCGGTGCTGCTCGCCGATCTGCCGGACCGCGCCCGCCTGCTGCTTGGCCCGGCCGAAGACCGTCAGCACCGGCAGCGCGCGGAGCAGTTCGAGGAGCTGCGCGGACAGCAGCTCGGTGACGTCGGCGGCCTTGTGGACGCGCTTCTCGGTGTACCAGCCGATCAACGCGGCGAAGACCGGGATCAGCGGCACGGTGACCGCGATCAGCACGGCCGACGGCCAGTCCGTGAAGAGGATCCACGCGCCCGCCAGCGGCGGCACGATCACGGCCGTGACCAGCGCGGGGAGGTAGCGGGTGAAGTAGGCGTCGAGCGCGTCCAGACCCTTGGTCGCGAGCACCGACAGCTCGGCCGTGCCGCGGTCGGCGATCCAGCCGGGGCCGCGTTCGAACGACTTGGCGAGCAGCTGGGTCCGCAGCTCCTCCTTGGCCCCGGCGGCGGCACGAGCAGCAGCCGACTCGGTCGCCCACGACAGCCCGGCACGCGCCAGGATCGCCACGGCCAGCAGCGGCAGGCCTTCGCGGGTCGTGATCACCGACGCCAGCGCGACGGCCTGCGCGACGAGCGCCAGGGCGTTGAGGAACGCCAGCGCGCCCACCCCGACGAGGGCGCGCCTGGCGTTCCGGGAGAGCTGGGGCAGAGCTCCCAGCGGGCCTCGCTTCATCTCAGTGTCCTGCCGGGATGTGCTGGACGCCGATCCGCTTGCGGAACACCCAGTACGTCCAGCCCTGGTAGACCAGCACAGCGGGCGTGCCGAAGCCGGCGACCCACGTGATCACCTGCAGCGTGTAAGGGCTCGACGCGGTGTTCGCGACCGTGAGCGACCACGCGTCGTTGAGCGTCGACGGCAGGACGTTCGGGTAGAGCGAGCCGAACAGCAACGCGACACTGGCCGCGATCGCCAGTCCCATCAACGCGAACGACTGCCCGTCGCGGTCCACCGCGAGCCGCCACATCGCCAGTCCGAGGATCACCACGACGATCGCCGTCCACAGCCCCGCGACGATCGCGAGCAACGCGACCAGCGGGAGCAGCACGACCGGCGACATCATCAACGCGACGCGGCGCGCACGTTCGCGGATCTCGCCCTCGGTCTTGAGTGCCGTGAACACCGCGCCGTGCACCAGCGCGTAGCCCGCGAACGCAAGCGCCCCAACGACTGTCTCCAGCCGGATCGCGGCGAACGGCGAGCCGACGCGGTCACCGTTGGCGTCGATCGGCAGGCCCAGCACCGTCGTCGAGATCAGCAGGCCGACGCAGAGCGTGGCGATCCACGAACCGATGACGATCGTGTAGTCCCAAGCCTTGCGCCAGCGCGGGTTGTCGACCTTGCCGCGGTAGTCGAACGCGACCCCACGGCCGATCAGTGCGACGAGGAACAACGTTAGTGGCAGGTACGCGGCGCTGAGCAGCGCCGCATACCAGCCGGGGAAGGCCGCGAACGTGGCACCGATCGCGACGATGAGCCACACCTCGTTGCCGTCCCAGACCGGCCCGATGGTGTTGATCATGACCCGGCGTTCTTCGTTGCTGCGCCCGAGAACCGGCAGCAGCATGCCCACGCCGAAGTCGAAACCTTCGAGGAACAGGTAGCCGAGCCACAGCACGGCGATGATGACGAACCAGAGCGTTTCCACGTCGCCTCTCCCCTAGTACGCGAACGCCAGGGCGCCGTCGTCGGTCTTCTGCGGCAGCACGCCGGGTATCCCGCCCCGGACGTACTTGCGGATCAGGTAGAACTCCACGACCGCCAGCACCGTGTAGACCGTGGTGAGCGCGATGAGCGAGGTCAGGATCTCGGCGGGCGAGACCTGGCTGACCGCCTGCGCGGTGAACATCCAGACCCCGTCCACGCCCGTCGGGTTCGGGGCGACCACGAACGGCTGGCGTCCCATCTCCGTGAAGATCCAGCCCGCGCTGTTGGCCAGGAAGGGAGTCACGATGCCGGCGAGACCGAGTGCCGGGAACCACCAGCCGGTGGGCGTCCGGTTCTTTCGGGTCAACCAGAGCATGAACACTCCGAGGCCGGCCGAGATGCCGCCGAACCCGATCATGAGGCGGAAACCCCAGTACGTCACGGGAAGCGCGGGCACGTAGTCGATCGGCTTGCCGCTGAGCTCGCCCAGCCGTTCGTCGACGGGGTAGAACTCGCCGTACTTCTCCTGGTACATCGGCACAAGATCTTGGATGCCCTTGACCTCGCTGCTGAAGTCGTTGTGCGCCAAGAAGCTCAGCAACGCGGGCACGGTGATGCTCTTGACGTTCTCGCAGTCGGGCCTGCTGAGGTCGCCGATCGCGAAGACGCTGAAGCTCGCCGGTTGTTCGGTGTGGCACAAGGCTTCCGCGGCGGCCATCTTCATCGGCTGCTGCTCGAACATCAGCTTGCCCTGGAGGTCACCGCTGATGCTGAGCGCAGCGAACGCGACCACGCCGACCCACGTGCCGAGCTTGAGCGAGCTGCGCCAGACGCGTTCCTCCTCCGACCTGCGCCAGAGGTGCCACGCGGCGATGCCCACGAGGAACGCGGCGACCACCGCGAACGCGCCCGCGATGGTGTGCGGGAAGGCGGCGAGCACCGTGTTGTTGGTCAGCACGGCCCAGATCGAGGTGAGCCGCGGCCGTCCGTCGTGCATCTCGATGCCCACCGGGTGCTGCATCCACGAGTTGGCGGCGAGGATGAAGTAGGCGCTGGCCACCGTGGCGAGGCTGAACGCCCAGGCGCACGCGAGGTGGACCTTCTTGGGCAGCCTGTCCCAGCCGAAGATCCACAGCCCGAGGAACGTCGACTCGACGAAGAAGGCGACGATCCCCTCCATCGCGAGCGGCGCCCCGAACACGTCCCCGACGAACCGGCTGTAGGCGCTCCAGGCCATGCCGAACTGGAACTCCTGCACGATGCCCGTCACGACACCCATGGCGAAGTTGATCAGGAGGAGCTTCCCCCAGAACTTCGTCATCTTGTAGTAGCGCTCGTTGCCCGTGCGCACCCAAGCCGTCTGCATACCGGCGACCAGGATCGAAAGTCCGATCGTCAGCGGCACCATGAGGAAGTGGTAGACGGTGGTGATGCCGAACTGCCACCGTGCGAGTTCGAGTACGTCCACGTTTCTGAGCGTAAATGTGGATCATGGGCCTCATCAGGTACGACGGTCCCGTTCCCTCTCGGGACCAAGGTCCCGTGCGCGAAGTCACGCCGTGTGGGTGACATGCGTCGGTTACGATGTGTGCGCCAGAGGGGAGTAGTTCCTACCGGTGTTCGTTGCCGGTGGCGTGGTGATCGACATACTGATCCGCCTTCGAGTGGATCCGGTCCCACACCCGATCTTGATCGGGCGAACGAGACCTCCGGCCGGGTTGCAGCATGCCCGGTCGGGGTCTGTTGCGCCTCCGTCCGGGTTCGTATTCGGACGTGGAGGACCTCGTGGCCACTTCATTGCTCGCGTTCATCACCGCCTTCGCGGTGGTGTTCCTCGTCGAGCTGCCTGACAAGACCATGGTCGCCACCCTGGTGCTGACCACGCGCTACCGGGGTTGGCCGGTGTTCGTCGGCGTGGTCGCCGCCTTCGCCGTGCAGACCGTCGTGGGCGCCGCCTTCGGCACCGCCATCACCCTGCTCCCCGACCGGCTCGTGGCCGGTGTCGTGGCCCTGCTGTTCCTGGTGGGCGCGTTCCTGCTGCTCAAGGAGGGGTTCTCGAAGGAGGAAGACTCCGCGGACGAGGCGGGAACACGCACCGCCGTGCCGTTCTGGCGGGCGGCCCTGACCTCGTTCGGCGTGCTGTTCGCGGCCGAGTGGGGCGACGCCTCACAGCTCGCCACCGCCGGCATCACCGCTCGCTACGGCGAACCGATCGCCGTCGGGCTCGGAGCCTGGCTCGCGCTGGTCGCGGTGGCCGGGCTGGCGGTCCTGGTCGGGCGGAAGCTGGCCGGGCGGCTGCCGACGCACTGGATCCAGCGGGTGGCCGGGGTGGTCTTCGCGGTGTTCGGCGTGATCGCGCTGACGCAGGTGTTCTGATTTACCAGACCGGTCGCAGGCCCGGCTGGTCCTCGCCGTGGACGCGTTCGAGGTACGCGGCGAGGCCCTGCTTGATGGTGGCGAGGGTGTCCTCGCCGATCGCTGTGGCCATCTCTCCTTCGAGGTCCGACCAGAGGTTGTCGGCGAGCTTCAGGTAGTCGCGGCCCTTGGTGGTCAGGGTGACGTACTGGGCGCGCTTGTCGGTGGGGTGCGGCTCCCTGAGGACGTAGCCCCACTCGTCCAGCTCGTTGACGATCTTCGCGGCGGCCTGCTTGGTGACGCCGAGGTGGTGTCCGATGTCGACGGTTGTGGCTCGTTTCCGCTTCAGGAAGCGGAAGACGTAGCCGTGGGCCGGGCGGAGCGGTTCCAGGCCGATCTGGGCCAGACGGTCGTGGAACTGGTCGCCCAGGGCGCGGTAGGTCATCGCCAGCAGCATCGGCACCGGTTCCATCTGCTTCTCCTGGGTAGACAACCTGGTTGACCTTATTCTAAGGTTGGACAACTTAGTTGACTACTTTGGAGGTTGTTGCCGTGCTGATCACGGGGGATTCCGCCGCTGCGCACTCGTTCGGCGGGTTCGAGTTCCGGTCGCTGGCCGTGCCGTCGCGCGGGAGTTCGGAGATCGCGTTGTGGACGGTCGACGTGCCTGAAGGCGGAGATGGGACGCCGCACCGGGCGTCTCGCGAGGAGGTGTTCTACGTGCTGTCCGGGTCGGTGACGATCCAGGGGCAGACGGCGTCGGCCGGGGACGCGATCGTGGTGCCGGCCGACACGGAGCTGGCGTTGACGGGCGGGCCGGCGCGGGTGCTGGTGGCCACGTCGGTCGGGATCCAGGGCACGCTGGCGGACGGCCAGACCATCACGCCGCCCTGGTCGCTCTAGCTTTCTGCCGGAGGCTCCGGTGAGGTGTCCGGGACCTCTTCACGCAGGTCGTGGGCGATCTTCTTGGCCTCGTCGATGAGGTGTTGCGACTCCTCGAGGCGCTCTTCGTCGGGCGCGGTCAGGCCCTCTTCGGGTGCGGTCACGCCTCTGGGGTCGGCGCATCCAACGGGCGCGAAACTCCTGCCATCAGGCTGCGGACGTGGGCGGCGAGGCGTTCGGCGATGGCCAGGTCCCACTCGTCGTCGGACGTCGGTTGCGGGGTCTCGCCCGCCACCACCCGTTCGCCGAGGAGGCGGCGTTCGGCCGGGGTGAAGTCGGTGATGGCTCGGCGGAGCAGGGGCAGGGCGTCGTCGAAGGCGTCGCCTCGCAGGCCGCTGAGCCACTCGTCGATCAGGCCGAACAGGCGCGGGTCTGCGGCGAGCAGGGTGGCCGAGCCGCGCAGGAAGCCCGCCACGAACGCTGTGGCGACGTTGCGGTGCAGGCGGGTGGCAACGTCGTCGCTGGTGAGTTCGCCCGCTTCCCAGAGCAGGCGGGTGGCTCTGCCCGTCGGGAGGCCGTGGGCCTCTGCCTTGACCAGGGTGTGGAGGGCTCGCCACCAGGTCTTCTGGTGGTCCTCGTCGGCTGCCAGGCGCGTTGCCTCGTGGGCGCCGTCGACGATCTGGAGGGCGTGTTCCGCCGTTTCGTCGTCCACGTTGCGGCAGGCCAGCGGGAGGCCCACGGCGCCTCGGGTCAGCAGGCCGTGCAGGGCCACTCGCAGGAGTTCCGGGTCGGTGCCTCGGACCGAGCCGTAGCGGACCGTCCTGGCCAGGTCCGGGAGGGCGGCCAGCAGTTCGAGGGCGTCGGTGGCGAGGGCCGCGCAGCGGTCGAGGGCCTTGCGGGACTCGGCAACGGCCGCGGGGAGTTCGCAGCCGACCGACTTGGTGAGGGTGGCCGCCGCGTCGGCCACGCGCTGGGCGTCCTTCGCCGACTGGGTCAGGACGTTCTCCGCTGCCGTGTGGACGGTCGTGCCGTGGCGGGCCGCCACGGCGACGGAGACGGCGAAGACCGGGTCCCAGCGGAGTTGCCAGACCTCGGCGAAGGTGCCGAGGGAGTTGGAACGGTCCGGCTTGCCCCACGGGACGCCGAGAACGTCCAGGCGTTGCAGGAGTTTGGAGCGTTCCCGGTCGGTGTCCTTGCGGAGGTCCAGCTTGAGCTGCTTGGGCTGGACGTCCGCGGGGAGGCGGAGTTTTCGTTGCAGGCGTTGGAGATCTGCGGCGAGCGGGGAACGCGGGACGGCGTCGCCCACCTCGCCGAGGCGTTCGCCCACGACCAGTTTGCGGTGGACCAGCCGGAGGTGGATCTCCTCGCCTCCGCAGAGGACGGCGAGGGCGGCCTCGTTGACTTCGCTCAGGCCCGCGGACGGGCGTTCCCTCAGCGCCGCAAGGGTTTCGGCCAGGCGGACGGCTTCCACGGCGCTTGCGGTGGAAGCCGGGAGGTCTTCTTCGCGCAGGACGGCGGCGGCCTTGGCGAACCAGCGCGGGACGACGTCCTGCTGGTGCTGCCAGAGGTGGGCGTACCAGCCAGGGGAGTCGATGCCGGCGCCGTAGCCCGACGCGGCGGCGAGCTGGCCGTGGCTCCACGGGACCCAGGTGCCGGAGATCTTGCGGCGGCGCAGGCCCTTCAGCAGGGCGGTGTCGGAGGCGACCGTGGGTTTGGTGAGCAGGGCCGGGACGTGCCAGGCGCCGCAGACGACGGCGATCGGGCCGTCGGTCTCCTTGCGGGACTTGCGGATCGTCTGACGCATGAAGGCTTCGCGGCGCAGGGTGCGTTCGCCGACCTCGTGTTCGAACTCCGCGCGCACGGCGACCATGGCCTCGGCGATGGCGCCGGCCAGGTCGAGCGGATCGGACGCGCTGTGCTCGACCACGTCCTCCCACCAGCGTTCCGGGTCGTCGAAGCCCGCGGCCTCGGCCAGCAGGCCGATCGGGTCCACGGCTCCGCTCGGGCCGTCGTCGCCGATCGACGCCGCGGCCGGCAGGTCGAAGAAGCGCGCCTGGACGCCGTTCTCGGCCGCGTAGCGCAGGGCCTGCCACTCCGGCGAGAACTCGGCGAACGGCCAGAACGCCGCGTTCTCCGGCTCGGCCTCGTCGTGCAGCAGGATCGCGACGGGCGGGGTGAGGGCGTGGACGTGTTCCAGCAGCGCGTCGGCTTCCGGCGGGCCCTCGATCAGGATCAGGGACGGGCGGGTCTGCTCCAGCGCGCGCGTGACCATCCGGGCCGAGCCGGGGCCGTGGTGCCGGATGCCGAGCAGGATCGGGCCGGAGTCAGGCTCAGTCACCGCTGGCGTCCAGGCAGGCGCGGTAGAGGTCGCGCCACTCGGAGCGCTCCTTCAGCACCGTCTCCAGGTACTCCTGCCAGACCGTCGCGTCCGACACGCGGTCCTTGATCACCGAACCGATCAGGCCGCTGGCGAGCTCGTCGGCGCCCAGGGTGCCGTCGCCGAAGTGGCCGGCGAGCGCCATGCCGTTCGCGATGACCGAGATCGCCTCCGCCGTGGACAGGCTGCCGCTCGGCTTCTTCAGCTGCGTGCGACCGTCCACGGTGGAACCGTTGCGCAGCTCGCGGAAGATCCGCACGACCCGGCGCACCTCGTCGAGCGCGGGCGGTTCGGCGGGCAGCTGGAGCGCCTTGCCGAGCTGCTGGGCTCGGGTGATGACGATCTCGACCTCGGCGTCCTCGGTCGCGGGCGGCGGCAGCACGACGGTGTTGAAGCGCCGCGCGAGCGCCGACGACATCTGGTTGACGCCCCGGTCGCGGTCGTTGGCCGTGGCGATCACGGTGAACCCCGGCACGGCCTGGACCTGCGTGTTCAGCTCCGGCACCGGCAGCGACTTCTCGCTCAGCACCGTGATGAACGAGTCCTGCACCTCGGACGGCATGCGGGTCAGCTCTTCGACCCGCACGATCGCGCCGCTCTGCATGCCGCGCAGCACCGGGCTCGGCACCAGCGCGTTCTCGCTCGGGCCCTCGGCGATCAGGCGGGCGTAGTTCCAGCCGTAGCGGACCTGGTCCTCGCTCGTGCCGGCCGTGCCCTGCACGACCAGCGTCGAGTCGCCGCTGATCGCCGCGGCCAGGTGTTCGGACAGCCACGACTTGGCCGTGCCCGGCACCCCGACGAGCAGCAGCGCGCGGTCCGTCACCAGGGTGCCGACCGCGACCTCCACCAGCCTGCGCGCGCCCACGTACTTCGGCGTGATCACCGTGCCGTCGGGCAGCGTGCCGCCCAGCACGTAGGTGACCACGGCCTGGGGCGACAGCCGCCAGTTGGGCGGCCGCTGCCGGTCGTCCTGGGCAGCGACGGCCTCCAGCTCGGCGGCGTACTGCTGTTCGGCCGTCGGCCTGAGCACGGCGGTCACTGGGCCTCCTGGGGCGGTGGAGCGAACGATTCACGCAGGCGGATGCGGAGCCGGAGCACCTCGAGCTCCAGCGAGTTCTCCGGCCAGCGACGGGTCAGAGCCTCCCAGCTGGCGCCGAGCAGGTCGGCGTCACCCCGCGCCAGCAGCACGGCGGGCGGCCGTCCGGCACGCCACCGGGGATCGGGCAGGGCGGCGTAGCGGTGCAGCAACGCGCGGGTCGTCTCCGGCGACCACGGCGCCGGCAGCTGCGCGCACGCGTGGTCGAGGAGGTCGTAGTGCCAGTTCTTCGACACGGCCACGACGGCCTGCTCGGCGACCTTGGCGGGCAGCGCGGCCAGCATCTCGAGCTGCTCCATGCCGGTCAGCGTCTCTGCTGCGGCCACGGCCCACGGCCTCGGGTCCTTCGCGGCGGCCAGCTGGTCGGCGACACCTCTGAGCAGCGGCCCGGCCCACGGCCCCTTCCGCAGGATGTTCGCCGCCTTCTCGTCGTCGGCTTTGAGGGTCGAAGTCCAGTACGACGGCGGCACGCTCGCCGCCGCGGCCCGGATCCGTCCGGCCACGCCCTTCTCCGAGCCGTCCCGCATGAGGTCGCGCAGTTCGGGCTCCTCGGGCGGGACGGTCCAGAGCTCCTCGGGCCGCACGTCCAGGCCGTCGGCGGTGAGCCTCAGCCCGTGCCGCAGGCGGTGGGCCGCGCGGGCCTGCAGGCGGGTGGGCTTCACCCTGCGCAGGAGCCGGAGCGCCTCGTCGTGGACGGCGGCCGACTTGTCGTCGAGCGCCACCTCCAGCAGGCGTTCGTCCTGCGGCCCCAGACCGGTCTCCAGGGCGCTGATCAGCACCTGCCGGTCGGAGGAGCGCCGCGACTCGGCGAACTCCCGCGCGATGAACGCCCCCACCTGCAGCGGGTCGGCCTTGCGCTTGCGGCGCAACGCCCGGACCCGTTGGGCGCTGGGCAGGTCGAGGATCTCCTCCAGCGGCACCTCGTCCACCAGCGGTGCCGCACCACTCGCCCACGACCAGCCGGGACGGGTGCCCGCCAACCAGCGACCGCGCGTGCCGAGGACCTCGACGACGGCGGCGCGCAGGCCTGGGCGGGCCGTGCCGATCGCGAGCAGGGACGGGAGCATGCGGTGCTCGGCCACGACGTCGTTGGCCTTGGCGAGCGCGCACCACTCCGTCAGCAGCACCTCGTCGTCCAGGCTCATGATCGCCTCCAGGACCGCTCTGGCGGCCGGGCGGGGGCGGGCGGCGGGTTCGGGTGGGGCGAGGGGCACCGGCTCGGCTGCGGCCTCCTGGGGCAGCGTGGCACCGAACGCGGCCACACCGAGGGCGGCGCAGTCGGCCAGCAGGGTGGTGGGGTCGCCTCCGCCGCGGGTGGTGCCGATGAGGAGGTCCTGAACGGTCTTCGACCACTCGTCCTTCACGCCGCCACCTCCGGGGTGTGGGAGGAGCCGGACGGGAGGGGCGCGGGGTGGGGCTGGGGCGGCGACGCGAGGCGGGGCGCGGTCGGCGACGCGAGGGGTGCGGGCTGGGACGGGGCCAGCGGCGCGGGGTGAGACGCGGTCGGCGACGCGAGGTGGGGTGCGGCAGGCGACCCAAGGGGTGCGGGTCGGGGCGAGGCCAGCGACGCGAGGCGGGGCGCGGCAGGCGACGCGAAGGGTGCGGGGCGCGTCGGGGCCAGCGGCGCGGGGTGGGACGCGGTCGGCGACGCGAGGTGGGGTGCGGCAGGCGGCACGAGGGGTGCGAGGCGCGTCGGAGCGTGCGGGCTCAAGGATGCGGCGGAGCGGGGCATGCGGATGGACTCGGTGGGTCGGCGCGGCGCGGTTAGTGCGCGGTGCGCGGTCGGGGCGGTCACGCCACCACCTCCAGCACGCCGTCGATCGACACCGCGCCGAGCCTCAGGGCGTGGCCGTCCCACAGGCCCCAGGCGTCGAACGGGACGCCGCCCGTCAACGCCAAGGCCATGTCCAGCCCCGTGTCGTCGCGGACCGGCAGCCCGTGCCCCGACCCGTCGACCAGGGACGAGCCGTGCAGCCGGACGGCGGCACATCCCAGCGGGAACAGGCGTTGCCACGGGTCGGCGAGCAGCATCGGTTCCAGTGAGGCCAGCGACGTGCGCCACGACACGGGCGCCGGCACGTGGGCGGGGGCGACTGACTCCGTCAGCTCCCCCACCGCCACGCGGTCGGACGCCGGGTAGGAGTGGACCAGGGCCGTGGACTCCAGGCCGTGTGGCAGCAGCGGGACCGGGGCGCCCACCGCGGAGTGCCTGATCGCCACGACCCAGCGCTCCGACGTACGGCCCCAGCACCACTGGCGGACCGTGCGGACGCGGCCGTCGTCGGTCTCCATGCGCAGCAACGCCACCCAGCTGTCGGTCACGCCGGGGGTGGCGCGGACCGTCTCCTCCGGGATCGTCACGCCCAGGCGGGTGCGCGGCTGCACGAAGCACAGCAGGTGCAGGCCGCCGAGGCGGTCGGCCACGTCGGAGGTCCAGCGCGGGCCCGAGCGGAAGACGATCTCCTGGATCTCCGTGACCGCCGCGGCGATGCCGGGCACCTGGGCGTCGATCATGCGCGCGGTGAACGCCTGCCACCACGAGGCCGGGCGGCCGGGCAGGGACGCGATGCCGGCCGACGCCACGTCCAGCAGCCAGTCGCGCAGCCCGTCGATGCCGGACGACATCGCCAGTGCGCGGTTGGCCGCCGTCTTCTCGCGGGCACGCAGGCGGCGGGCGACGGCTTCCGGCGACGAGTCCAGCTCACGGGCGGCGCGACGAGACGTCCACTCCTCCACCCACTCGGGCGGCGAGGAGTCGGGCAGGTCGAGTTCCTGCAGGCTGATGGCGTGCTTGCAGGGGAACTTGCGGGACGGGCAGGTGCACTTGGCCGAGCCCGCCGCCAGGTCCACGCACACGCGGTACGGCGTCGAGCCGGAGCCCGCGTAGAGGCCCCACAGCACCGGCAGGGCCTTGCCCAGGCCCTGCCAGCGCATCGGAACGGCTCGTGTCCTCACCAGACCAAAGTAGCGAGGACCTCCGACAGAAAATCAGGCCGGACCGCGACGGGCCCACGTCCACGCGTAACCGGGGTCCTCGCAGGCTTCCGCTGCCTCGCCCAACTCGAGCGGCCGGAAGGTGTCGACCATGACCGCCGTCTCGTCGAAGTAGTCCACGCCCAGCGACGCTTCCACCGCTCCCGGCTGCGGCCCGTGCGTGCAGCCGGACGGGTGCAGAGAAAGAGACCCGACGCCGATGCCGGAGCCCTTGCGCGCCTCGTAGTTGCCGCCCACGTAGAACATCAACTCGTCCGAGTCGACGTTCGCGTGGTTGTACGGCACCGGCACGGACAACGGGTGGTAGTCCACCTTGCGCGGCACGAACGAGCACACGACGAAGTTCGGTCCCTCGAACGTCTGGTGCACGGGCGGCGGCTGGTGCACGCGGCCGGTGATCGGTTCGAAGTCGCGGATGTTGAAGACCCACGGGTACAGGTGGCCGTCCCACCCGACTACGTCGAACGGGTGGTTCGCGTAGGTGAAGCGCGTCAGGCCCGCGCGGTGCCGCACGAGCACGTCGACGTCCTCGCCCTCGACCACCAACGGCTCAAGCGGCCCCCGGATGTCGCGCTCGCAGTAAGGCGAGTGCTCCAGGAACTGTCCGGCTTTCGACAGGTACCTACGAGGCGGACCGACGTGTCCGGTCGCCTCCATCACGAGGATCGACATCGGCGACGCCGGCACCACCCGGTACGTGCACGAGGTCGGGATCACGACGTAGTCGCCGTCCCCCACCTCCAACGGCCCGTAGATCGTCTCGATGACACCCGAACCGCTCTGCACGTACAGCAGTTCGTCACCGAAAGCGTTGCGGTACAACGGAGAGGGCACGGAGGCGACCACGAAAGCAATGGTCACGTCCGGGTTCCCGAACAGCTTGCGACGGCCGGTCACGGCGTCGACCTCGTCGGAAGCCCAGGTCAGGTCCTGCGTCTTGAACGCCCGCGGCTTCAGCGGCAGGTTCGGCGCCACAGAACCCCGCTCGTCCTTCACGGTCTCCGCGTTGACGATCGCCGTCGGCAGGTGGCGGTGGTAGAGCAGGGCCGAATCGGCCGAGAACCCCTCGACCCCCATGAGCTCTTCCGCGTAGAGCCCACCGTCCGGTTTGCGGAACTGGGTGTGGCGCTTTCGGGGGATCTCCCCGACCTGGCGGTAGTAAGCCATGACCTCTCCGAGGGCGTTCGATTATCGGACATCTTTGTTCACTTACCGATACCCAGCTAGCGTGTCAGCCGTGTCAAGCGCTGTCGAACTCCGTGCGCCCGGTCCGCGCGGTACTCCGCCCCTGCTCGCGAGGCTTGTGGACGATGCCGCGCTGTTCCCTCCGGGGAACGCGTCGATGCCCGACGCGGTGCGCGGTCACCTCGACGGACGCGTCGGCGAGTGGTCCGGCGTCATGGGTCTCTTCCTCTGTCCCGCCTCCCGTCTTGCCGAGCTGATCACCGAGCTGATCAAGGTGAAGCCGGCCAAACCGATCGCTCTGAGCCTCGTGATCGACACCGGCCTCGGCGGCGTGCCGAAGGCCGTGTCCATCGTCGAGAGCCGAAGCGAGCTCCTGGCTCTGCGCATGGTCGAGATGCCCGCACCGTCCGATGTGGACGAGGTGTGGCTCGAGCGCGTGTCCGAGTTCGTGCCCGAGGACGTCATCCGCGTCGTCGAACCCCGCCGCGGCGGTGCCGAGTGGCTCGACGGCGTCCGCCGGGTCATCGAGCACGGCAGCTGGCCCAAGCTGCGCTGCGGTGGTCTCTCCCAGGAGAACTTCCCGAGCGTCGAGGAGGTCGGTGACTTCCTGTCCGTCGTCAGCGGTGGCGGCGTCGCGTTCAAGGCGACGGCGGGCCTGCACAAGGCCGTCCGCTACACCGACGAGCAGGGCTTCACGCACCACGGTTTCCTGAACCTCCTCGTGGCCACCGCTCGCAGCCTCAGTGGCCGCGACGTCCGCGAGGCGCTCGCGAGCACCGACGCCGAGGCTCTCACCGCCGAGGCGAAGGCGCTGAGCGACCAGGCCGCGCACGCCGTCCGCGGTGTGTTCGCGAGCTACGGCTCGTGCTCGCTCGCCGAACCTGTCGCCGACCTCGAGGGGCTTGGACTGCTGTGAGCTGGATCAGCGACCCGAACTTCACCGAGGACCAGCCGTTCGGACCGCAGACCCTGCCCTACGGCGTCGTCGACGGGGGCGTGGCCGTCCGCGTCGGCGACCGGGCGTTGCTCCTCAAGAGCCTCGCGCTGGGCAAGTGCAGCGAGTACGTCCAGGGCGACTCCCTGGACCCGCTGCTGGCCGCCGGCAGGCCGGTCTGGAGCGTGCTGCGGGCCAAGCTGCGCGAGATCGTCACGTCGAGCTCCGCCCCCAAGGGTGCCGAGCTCGTCGGGATCGAGACGGCCAAGCTGCCGTTCACGGTCGGCGACTACGTGGACTTCTACAGCTCGAGGCACCACGCGGAGAACGTCGGCAAGATGTTCCGCCCCGACGGCGACGCGCTCACGCCGAACTGGACGCACCTCCCGATCGGCTACCACGGCCGCGCGGGCACGGTGTACGTCTCCGGCACCGAGATCGTCCGTCCGAACGGCCAGAAGCGCGGCAGCGAGGGCCCGAAGTTCGGTCCGTCCGAACGCCTCGACATCGAGGCCGAGGTCGGGTTCGTCTGCGGTGGCCCGAAGGCGGCCAACGTGTCCACCAGCCGGGCCGCCGAGCACGTCTTCGGCGTCGCGCTGGTGAACGACTGGTCCGCGCGCGACATCCAGGCGTGGGAGTACCAGCCGCTCGGCCCGTTCCTCGCCAAGTCGTTCGCGACGTCCATCGGCGCGTGGATCACGCCGCTGGAGGCGTTCTCAGTTGCACGCGTGCCCACGCCGCCGCTGCCGAACAAGCTGCACGACTACCTGACGTGCGACCAGCCCTGGGGCCTGGACATCACGATCACGGTGGAGCTCAACGACACGATCGTCGCGCGGCCTCCGTTCCGGGAAATGTCGTGGTCGTTTGTGCAACAGCTGGCGCACATGACGGTGAACGGCGCTACGGTGCGCCCAGGTGATCTGTTCGCCTCCGGCACGGTCTCGGGACCGGAGAAGGACGAGCGCGGCTCGTTCCTCGAACTCAGCTGGGGTGGCAAGGAACCGTTCAAGCTCGACGACGGCTCCACGAGGTCCTTCCTGGAGGACGGCGACACGGTCAAGCTGACCGCGACCGCTCCCGGTGAAGGCGGCTCCGTGGTCGGTCTCGCCGAGGTGGTGGGAACAGTTCGGAGTGCGTGATGGTCGGAGCGACGAAGGAGAGCTCGCTGACCCTGGAACGGGGTCTGGCGCTGCTCCAGGCGGTCGCTGAGGCGGAGTCCGAGGCACCGTCGATCTCGGAGCTCGCCACGGCCATCGGCGCGTCCAGGGCCGCGGTCTACCGGTTGCTCGTGCCGTTGCAGGCGCGCGGTCTCGTGCGCCGCGAGGGCTCGAAGGTGCGACTCGGCCTGGGCGTGCTGCGGCTCGCCTCCAACGTCCTCCCCCAGCTGCGGATGGCGGCGAACCCGGCGCTGCGCGAGCTCGCCGAGAAGGTCGGCGCCACCGCACACCTGACGGTCGCGGACGGCAGCGAGGCGCAGGCCGTCGCCGTCGTCGAACCGTCGTGGACGGCTTTCCACGTGGCGTACCGGGTCGGCTCGCGCCACCCGGTGCACCGCGGGGCCGCCGGCAAGGCCATCTCGCAGCCGTCCGAGCTGTGGGTCGTGTCGGCCGGTGAGCTGCAACCGAACGCGTACGGCGTCGCGGCGCCGGTGCGTGGCGTGCCTGGTCTCAGGGCGTCCGTTGGTGTCGTGGCGCTGGAGAAGCTCGACGCGGACGTCGTCGGCCCTCACGTCGTGCGTGCGGCCGAAGAAGTGGCGGCAGCACTCAAATGAGCGACGAACGGCTGCGGCGCTGGCGTTTGCTGCTGGGGCCGAGCGCTGAGGACGTGTCCGACCTCGGTGAGGACGACCAACGGCGTGACGGCGCGCTCACGGGCCTGTACGGCGGCGGTGGTGACCGCGGTGCCGGACTCGGCGCCAGCTCGCCGCAGTTGCACAGGTGGCTCGGTGACGTCCGCAAGTACTTCCCCACGTCCGTCGTCCAGGTCATGCAACGCGACGCCGTCGAGAAGCTGGGCCTGAAGCAGCTGCTGCTCGAACCCGAGCTGCTGCAGTCGGTCGAGCCGGACGTGAACCTCGTCAGCACGTTGCTGCAGCTCAGCCGCGCGATCCCCGCCCGCACCCGCGACACCGCGAAAGCCGTGGTGCAGAAGGTGGTCGAGGACATCGAACGACGGTTGAAGGACCGGCTGGTCGAGGCCGTCCGCGGTGCCGTCGACCGCTCGAAGCGCACGCACCGGCCGCAGCTGCCGGACGTCGACTGGGCGACGACGATCCGCGCGAACCTCAAGAACTACCAGCCGCGGCACAAGACCGTGATCGTCGAGGACCTGATCGGCCACCGCAGGCGCAGCCGGACGGCGGCGATGCGGGACGTGATCCTGCTGGTCGACCAGTCGGGGTCGATGGCGGAGTCCCTGGTGCACGCGGCGGTGCTGGGCTCCGCGCTGGCGAGCATCCGGTCGATCTCGACGAAGCTCGTCGTCTTCGACACCGAGGTCGCCGACCTGACCGACCAGCTGAGCGACCCGGTGGACCTGCTGTTCAGCGCCCAGCTCGGCGGCGGCACGGACATCAACCGCGCGGTCGCCTACGCGCAGACGCAGGTGCGCAGGCCGACCGACACGGTCGTCGTGATCATCAGCGACCTCTACGAGGGCGGGTCGGAGACCGAGCTCCAGCGCCGGGTCCGCGAGCTGGTCGCGAGTGGTGTCTCGGTCGTGAACCTGCTGGCGCTCAGCGACTCCGGCACCCCGTCGTACGACCACGAACTGGCCGCGAAGCTGCACGCGCTGGGCGCACCCGCGTTCGCCTGCACGCCCGACAAGTTCCCCGAACTGCTGGCGGCCGCGCTGCGCAAGGACGACCTCACGCAGTGGGCCGAGGCCGAGGGCATCGCCACGGGCCGTTAGCGCTCCACGACCCGGCCGCGCGTCAGGAACGCCAGGCCACGCGTCATCACGGCCACGCGCCCGCGTTCGTCAGGTCCGGCGATCCACACGCGTCCGGTGTGCCGCACCAGCACCCGCGCCCGTTCGGGGAGCTCCGGCAGCCGCAGGTTCTTCTCCGACCCGTCGACCTTCAGGTACGCCGAGCGCCCGATCCGCCGGCCGGGCACGAAGCTCGCCGACACCGGGCGCCACGGGAACTGCTCGATCAACGCGATCGTGCCCCGGCGCGTGACGAAGTGCTTGATCCCCGGTGCCGCGAGCTCGATCACCACCGGCACCGACAACACGATCAGCCAGAGCCAGCCGAGGAAGAGCACTCCGCCGAGCACGGCGAGCGCGAAGAAGATGTAGCCGACGGCGCGGCGATCCGCCCGCGCGAGACAGGTGTCGCTCCAGGTCTCCAGGATCATCTGCGCACACGCGCCGGAATCAGCTGCGGCACCCCGCGGAACGTGACGACGGTGTTCCCCGACGCGTCCGGCGGCACGAACCACACGCGCCGATGGCGCGCGATCCGTCCACGCACGAGAGGCCCCACGCGCAGGGTCAGCAAAAGCGGTGGTGAGCTCAACACGACCAGACGCCCTCCTTCCCACTGCACATGGGCGAAATGCCACGGTTCGCCTTCCGGTAAACGCACCGGACGACGGCGTGTCACCACCCACAGCACGGCCGCGGCGAAGAAGAGCAGCACCAGGGCCACCGGTGAAGACCACGACCACACCAGTACCAGCAGGAACTGGAGTCCGAAGGCCGCACCCGCGACCACCGTCCACACCAGGGCACGGCGGCTCGCCCGGGCGACGCAGTGCCGGGTCCACCGATCGTCGAGCGCCGTCACCTCGGTGGACGGCTTGTTGGGCACGACCACCTGACCAAGGTACAGGTGATGCTTCCCTTGATGAGCGAAGCTAAGTTAGGCTTGCCTAACCTTCCGAGGAGGTGGAGCGGTGACCGACACCCAGACCAAGCGCCCGCCGGCGCCGCACGCCGCAGAGCGCGCCCGCACGATCGCGGAGCGCCACGGGGCCGCCGCGCTGCTTCCTCAGTCCGGGTCGCGCACCAGCCCGTTGTTCCACCACGTGCACCCGTGCGGCACCACGATCCTGTTGCTGCCGGACGAACATCCGCTGGTCGGGCAGTTGTGGCAGACGCCGCGGTCCGAGGTGACGGCGATGCTGGAGATCGCCGACCAGGCACCCGTGCCGTTGCGCGAGCCCGTGCGCGGGTTGCTGTGGCTCACCGGGTGGGTCACCGCGCTGGACGGCAAGGAGGCTCGGGACGAGATCCTCGCCGTGGCCGACGTGCGGCCCGATCACCGGCTGCTGGACGCCGGGCACGGGGCTTCCGTGCTGAGGCTCACACCGGCGTCGATGGTGATCGCGGACGCCGAGGGGACCTCGTCGATCAGGCCGGAGCAGTTCGCGAGCGCGCAGCCGGATCCGTTCTGCCGCAACGAGGACCACTGGCTGCGGCACCTGGAGGCGGCACACCGGGACGTCGTCGGGCAGCTCGCGCGGCACCTGCCGGAGGAGTTGCAGGCGGGGCACGTGCGGCCGCTCGGGCTCGACCGGTTCGGGTTGCGGCTGCGGGTCGAGGCCGAGTGCGACGACCACGACGTGCGGATCGCGTTCTCGAAGCCGGTCAGCACGCCGCAGGAACTCGCCGCCGAGCTGCGGCGGTTGATGGGCTGCCCGTTCCTCTCCCAGCGGTAGCCTCGCGCAGGTGATCGAACCTGCGGTGATCCCCGACGCCGAGAAGCGCGGGTACCAGATCGAGCTGCTGATCGTCTTCAGCATGACGCTCGGGCTGTCCGGGCTGCGCAGCCTGGTGCGGCTGATCGACAGCCTGCTCCAGCCGACGCCGCTCAACCAGCAGTCCGTCGCGATCAACGTCCCGCAGGCGCGGGCCGACCTGCTCGACCTGGTGGCACAGCTGCTGGGGGTGCTGCAGCTGGCCGCGTGGGGCGGCATCGGCCTGTACCTGTTGTGGCGCACGGGGATCAAGCTGCGGGTCATCGGACTCGACGGGACGCGCAAGCTCGCCGACTCGCTCGGCGCGCTGGGGCTCGCGGCGGTCATCGGCATCCCCGGGCTGGGGTTGTACTTCGCCGCGTGGGCGCTGGGGCTCAACCTCGCCGTCCAGCCGTCCACTTTGGACAACCAGTGGTGGATGAGCGTCGCGTTGATCCTCGCCGCCGCCGGCAACGCCTGGGCGGAGGAGGTGCTCGTCGTCGGGTACCTGATCACGCGGCTGAACCAGTTGGGCTGGCGGCAGTACACGGCGCTGGTCGCGGCGGCTGTGCTGCGCGGGTCGTACCACCTCTACCAGGGCTTCGGCGGGTTCGTCGGCAACGTCGTGATGGGCCTGGTGTTCGGGTACTACTGGCAACGGACGAAGCGCTTGTGGCCGTTGGTGATCGCTCACACGATCCTCGACGTCGTGGCGTTCGTCGGTTACACAATACTTCGAGGCAAAGTCAGCTGGTTGCCCTAACGTTTCGATGGTCAGCGGCAACATTCCATGCGATTCGTTGCCAATCCAGGCCCGTGAGCGGCGATTTGTGCTGTTCAGGGTTACGCTCGACCGGTGACTGCGCACACGATCGCTGAGACGGAAGCACTCCCGGACGCCGCGCCCCGCGTGGACAGCGAGGTCGGCCCGTTGCGCACGGTGCTGCTGCACCGGCCGGGCAACGAGCTCAAGCGGCTCACGCCCCGCAACAACGACCAGCTGCTGTTCGACGGCGTGCCGTGGGTCGGGCGGGCCCAGGAGGAGCACGACGCGTTCGCCGCGACGCTGACCTCGAAGGGCGTCGAGGTCCTGCTGCTGGCCGACGTGCTGGTGCAGGCGCTGGAGGACAACCGCGCGCGCATCGCCGGCATCCACAGCGCCGTCAACGAGCGCCGCCTCGGCATCGACCTGGCCGACGCGCTGCGCAGCCACCTCACCTCGTTGCCCGCGCCGCAGCTCGCGCAGGTGCTGATGACCGGCATGACGTTCGAGGAGTTGCCGGCCGCCGAGGGCGCGTCGCTGGTGCGCAAGATGCACCTGCCGATCGACTTCGCCGTCGACCCGCTGCCGAACCTGCTCTTCACCCGCGACTCGTCGGTGTGGGTCGGCGACCGCGTGGCCATCACGTCGCTGGCGCTGCCCGCGCGCGACCGCGAGACGACGCTGACGGACCTGATCTACGCCTACCACCCGCGGTTCCGCCGCACGGGCCGCGCGTACGGCGCGCACTCGGCGCCGTTGGAGGGCGGCGACGTGCTGCTGCTCGCGCCCGGCGTGATCGCGATCGGCGTCGGCGAGCGCACCACCCCGGCGGGCGCCGAGTCGTTCGCGCGTTCGGCCCTGGCGGACGGGCTCGCGCACACGGTGCTGGCGGTGCCGATCGCCCAGGAACGCGCCACCATGCACCTCGACACCGTCTGCACGATGGTCGACCGCGACGCCGTGGTGATGTACCCGGCGATCAGCGACTCCCTCACCGCCTACCCGTTGCGGTCCGACGGCGACGGCGGCGTGCGCGTGGACGGCCCCGTGCCGTTCCTGGAGGCGGCGGCCGAGGCGATGGGCATCGAACGGCTGCGGGTCATCGACACGGGCCTCGACGTCGTCACGGCCGAACGCGAGCAGTGGGACGACGGCAACAACACCCTCGCCGTGGCGCCTGGTCTCGTCGTGGCGTACGAACGCAACGTGGAGACGAACGCGCGCCTGGAGGACCAGGGCGTCGAGGTGCTGCGGATCGCCGGTTCCGAACTGGGCTCCGGCCGCGGCGGGCCCCGCTGCATGTCGTGCCCGATCGACCGCGCGCCATTGGTGTGATCGTTAGGAACGCCTAACCTTTGTTTGGTTCACCTTTCCAAACAAAGGTTAGCTTTTCCTGGAATGCGATGATCTCCGATTTGGGTTAACGTACTCCTCATGGCCTCGAACGTGAAGAAGATCCTGACGAAGAAGTCGAAGTTCCACGAGCTCCTGCAGGCTCAGGTCGGCAACGAGTTCTCCGCTTCGCAGCAGTACATCGCTCTCGCCGTGTGGTTCGACAACGAGGACCTCCCCCGCCTCGCGTCGCACTTCTACAAGCAGGCTCTCGAAGAGCGCAACCACGCGATGATGATCGTGCAGTTCCTGATGGACAACGACATCGCGATCACCGTGCCCGGCGTCGAGACGCCGATCAACGAGTTCAAGGCGCCGCGCGACCTCGTCTCGCTGGCCCTCGCCCAGGAGCAGCAGGTCACCGACCAGATCGTCGCGCTCGCCAGGGCCGCCCGCGAGGAGGGCGACTACATCGGCGAGCAGTTCCTGCAGTGGTTCCTGAAGGAGCAGGTCGAGGAGGTCTCCTCGATGAAGACGCTGCTCACGATCATGGACCGCGCCGACGGCAACATGTTCTACGTCGAGACGTTCCTGACCCGCGAGCACGTGGGTGACGAAGGCGCCGACTCGGGTGCCCCCAGTGCCGCAGGCGGAGCACTCTGACTTAATCCTTCCGCACGATTGAGTGCCTGATCACAAAGGCCCGCCTAACCCATTCGGGTGGCGGGCCTTTTCAGTTGTTGAGCCGGGCCGCCTGGCGGGTGAGGTAATCGCGTTCGGCGATGTTCGACGCTTTCCCGGCGGCCTCGACGTAGAGGCGCGCGGCCGTTCGGAGGTCCCCGTCCCGTTCGTGGAGGTAAGCGGCCACGGCCGAGTAGCGGGGCAATGACTCGTCCAGTTCCGCCAACGCTTTCAGCCCGGCGCGCGGCCCGTCCGCCTCGCCCACGGCCACCGCGCGGTTGAGCCGCACGACGGGACTGCCGGTGATGGCGAGCAGTTCGTCGTACCACTCGACGATCTGCACCCAGTCGGTCTCCTCGGCCACGGGCGCGTCCGCGTGCAGTGCCGCGATCGCCGCCTGCGCCTGGAACTCGCCCAGCCGGTCCCGCGCGAGCGCCGCCTGGAGGATCTCGACGCCCTCCGCGATGAGCCGCGTGTCCCACCGGGAACGGTCCTGCTCGGCGAGCGGCACGAGGTTGCCGTCCCGCGTGCGCGACGCGCGGCGGGCGTGGTGCAGGAGCATGAGCGCGAGCAGTCCGGCTACCTCGGGGTGGTCGATCTCGGTGGCGAGCCTGCGGGTGAGCCGGATGGCCTCCGCCGCCAGGTCGACGTCGCCGGAGTAGCCCTCGTTGAACACGAGGTAGAGGACGCGCAGCACGGTCGCGACGTCGCCGGGCTGGTCGAACCGCACGTCGCCGACGGTCTTCTTGGCCCGGCTGATGCGCTGGGCCATCGTCGCCTCGGGCACCAGGTAGGCCTGGGCGATCTGCTTCGTGGTCAGCCCGCCGACGGCCCGCAACGTCAGCGCGACGGCCGACGACGCCGTGAGCGACGGGTGCGCGCACAGGAAGTAGAGCTGGAGCGTGTCGTCGGTGTCGGAGGACGGGCCCTGCTCAGGTTCGGCGGTGACGACGTCCTCACGGCGCCGCCGCGCGGTGTCCGCCCTGGTCGCGTCGAGGAACTTCCGCCACGCCGCCGTGACGAGCCAGCCCTTCGGGTCGCGCGGCGGGTCGTCCGGCCACACGCGGACGGCCTCCACCAGCGCGTCCTGCAGGGCGTCCTCGGCCGCCGCGAAGTCCGCTCCGCGACGCACGAGGATGCCGAGCACGGCCGGCGTGAGGCTCCTGAGCAGTGCCTCGTCCACCCGTCACTCCGTGATCGTCGGGGCGTTGCCGTAGAGCGGCCGGATCTCCAGCCACTCGTGGATCGGCTTGCCGTCCTTGCCCGGAGCCGCCGACAGCTCCCCGGCGAGCTCGAGCGCCCGCTCGTAGGTGTCGGTGTCGAGGATCATCCAGCCCGCGATGAGGTCCTTCGTCTCCGCGAACGGTCCGTCGGTGACCGGCGGGCGGCCCTCGCCGTCGTAGCGGACCCAGGTGCCGGTCTGCTCGAGCGCCTGGCCGTCGACGAACTCGCCGGTCTCCTTGAGCTTGTCCGCGAAGTCGTTCATGTACTTGATGTGCGCGGAGATCTCTTCCTGCGACCACTGGTCCATCGAGACGTTGTTGATCGGCTCAGGCGCGCCGCGGTAGTGCTTGAGCAGCAGGTACTTGGCCATCTCGGGTGTCTCCCTCGGTGCTGTTGCGACCCATCCTGGTCACTTTCACCGCGGGGACGGAGCCGAAACGCGGATCTCGACACCGTCCCCCGAGATTTTTTCGACTAGTTGTGGCACTCCTGGTTGGCGACGGAGATGTACGCGACGGTGACCTTCCCTTCCTGGACCGTGAAGACAAACGTCGCGTTCGGGTTCCCGTCGGCCTTGGCCTTGTAGGTGTAGTTCGGACCGGCGGGCTCCAGGTTCGTGTACTCCTCCTTGAGCTTCGCCTCGGTCGCGCCGACACCCGCGCCGTCCGCCGTCATGGCCGCGGTGAACGGGATCGTGGCGACACCGACCGTCGGAGACACGTACACCCACTGGTCGGTGCCCAGGATCTGGTGGGACGTGCAGCCCTCTGACGGGAGGCGGTTGGGGCCGATGAGCTTGGTGTCCATCGCCTGTTGGAGGGTCATGCCGAGCTTCAGCGGGCCGTAGCCGAACGAGCCGATCACGGGCTTGGCCGGCGGCGGCTGCGCGACGGGCTTCGTGACGGTCTCGGTGACGACCTCGGTCTTGACGGCGGCTGACGGCGCCGTGGCGGAGGTCGTGGTGGTCGGCGCGTTGTCCGGCGCCGGCGTGGACGTGCACGCGGCCAGGCCCAGACCGGCGAGAACGGTGATTGCTGCGATCGAGCGGTTCATTTCTTTCTCCCCCAGGATGCTGTTTGTTTACAGGTAGGCCATTGCGCAGTCGACCAGGCTGTATCCGAGCTTGATCTCGACGATCTTGGTGTCGTCAGTGTTGGTTCCGTAAGTCCCGAACACGTAGTGAGCGGTGTCGGTCAACTCCACCGAGAAGCCGGCACGAAATTCCTTGGCGTTCGGGTAGGCGCGCTTCATCTCCCCGACGGTCGAACCCACACCGATTCCCTTGGAGGTCTTGGCTTCAGCGGGCAACGTGATCCGCTCGATTCCGTACTTCTTGGAGATTGCGACGTTCTCCGCAATGGTGCAGGTGTCCTGTCCCCAGTCGAGGCCGGTCAGGCCCGCGGCGACCGCTTCGTCCGCCGTCATGCCGAGCTTGAGCGCGCCGTAGCCGATGCGGTTGTCCACCACCTGCGTAACCGAGTTCGGCTCCGGCTGGTTGGTGACGGTGCTGGTCACGATTGCGGTCACGACGGAGGTGGGCGGCGCGATCGTGGCGGACGGCAGCGGAGTCACCGGGGCGGCGTCCGGCGTCGGGCTCGACGTGCAGGCGGCAATTCCGGCCACGGCGATTCCGGTGACAATTGCGATCTTGAGCGCGTTCTTCATTTCGTTCCCCCCATGGAACTGCTTGCTTTCGAGACACCCATAAGACGTCGGCAGCACCAGGTGGTTGCGAAGTTATTCGTCACGGAAAAGTCACGGCGACCGCTGTTCAACTGTGCCGGAAAACGGATGCCGAGGTTTCCGCTGCACCCCCAGGAACAGCGGAAACCTCGGCAGGTCTGATGGTCAGACAGAAGCGCAGTCGTTGGCGTCGAGGCGCATGTTCACCTGCGTCACCGCGGTTCCGTCGGTTTCGAACACGTACGACCAGGGCGGCGTCGCCGCCATCTTCGCGGTCACCGTGGTGCCGGACTGCACCGCGTTGGCGTAGGCGGTCTTCACGTCCGCCACCTTCGATCCCTGGCCGACGTTCTTGGGCGTCTTCGCGAAGTCCGGCAGCGTGATCCGCACGATGCCCCGGTCCGGCGAGATGACCACCGCGTCGTCAGCCGAGTTCGACTTGGTCGCGTAGGTCTTGCACCGGCCGTCGGGGGCGGTGCCGGCCTGGAGCAGCGATCCGGTCGCCAGCGCGTCCGCTTCGGACATCCCCAGCGCGAGCGTCCCGTAGCGGCCCGGCTGCGCTTCCGCCGTGGGCGGCGTCGACGTGTTCGGCTTGTTGCTCGACTTCGGGGTGCTCGCGCTTCCAGGCGTGTCCGGGTTGGCGGAGCCGTTGCCGCTCGGGGGCACCGGGACCGTCACGGTCGCCGTCGAGGTGTACGTGCTGACGTACACCGGCGGCGGGGTCGTGGAGGCGGTCGTGGACGCCGTCGTCAGCAGAGCGCCGACCGTGTCTTCGTGCTGCAGCGCGTTCAGTTGCACCACACCGGCAATCGCTCCCACCACGGCCACCACGGCGAACGTGCCGGTGACGGCGGTGCGGCGGCGCCTGCGGCGGTTGGCTCCGGCCACCACCGCCTCTGTCGCGATCGGCGTGGAGTGGACGTCCAGCCGATCATCGCTGAAGAGCTTCCTCAGCTCGTCGTCGAGGTCGTCCACGGATCAGTCCTTTCCCAGGCGTGTTCGAAGACTCGCCATCGCCTTGCTGCTCTGACTCTTGACCGTCCCGCAGGAGATGCCGAGCGCGTCCGCGATCTCGGCTTCGGACAGGTTCTCGTAGTAACGCAGCACGATCACGGCACGTTGCCGCGGTGGAAGTGCGCGCAGTGCCTGCCAGAGGGGTTCGTTCTCCAGCCGGCTCAACTCGGGCGCGACGGCCCCGACGTCCGGGAAGTCCGCCACGAGGCTTTCCCGCCTGCGCCGGCGCCAGATGCTGATGTGGGTGTTGGCCATCGCCCGGCGCACGTACGCGAGCGGGTCGTCGCCCTTGCGCTGCACCGCGACCCAGCGGGAACCGACCTTCTCCAGCACCGCCTGGACGAGGTCGGCCGAGTCGTGCGGGTTCCCCGTCAGCGCATGCCCGTAACGAAGGAGTCCGGGCATGGAAATGCGCACGAACTCAGCGAAATCCCCCAAGGTTTCCGCTCTTCCCCCGCCGCGTTCGGCGGCCAACTCCACACCCAGCACTGCCGTCACGGCACACCCCCTCCCCCAGAAGCAGCGAAACCTGCGTCGGGGAGTTCACGCTCGGGGGTACCGGACGGTTGCCCTACTTAATCACAGAACAGCAACGGCTTCCGGCAGTACGAACGAACCGTCCTGCTCGCTCGGGAAGTCGTGGACCTCGGTCACCGCGGTGACCAGGATCGGGCCGTAGACGTGCGGGAACCACAGCGGCGAGTCCGGCACCGGTTCCCACCTGACCGGCACCTCGACCAGCTTCGGGTCGATGACGAGCAGCAGCAGGCCGCTCTGCCCGTGGAAGAACTTGCCGGCCGACACGTGCACGACGCCCCGGTCGGAGCAGTGCACGAACTCGTCACCTTCGGCGGGCGTGATGACCCCGGCCGACTGGGCAGCGGCCCAGCCGGCCGTCGTGATGATGTGCAGCAGCACTTATCCACAGCTCCCTGTGCACAACTATGTGGACAACCCTGTGGACTAGCGCAGGGTGATCTGGCGTCCCCGCAGGCCCTCGCGGGCGCGGCGCTCGGCGTCGGACAGCTGCTCGTCGGACGCGAGTGCCTCCAGCAGGCGCTTGCCCAGCGCCTCCGCCGGCTCGGCCCACTCGCGGGCGTGCATCTCGCGGTCGAGGTCCCACACCGGCACGAGCAGGCCGTGCGCGCGGAACGAACCGGCGTAGCGCGAGCCCTCGCCGAGGTCGAGCTCACCGCGCGCGGCCAGGCGGGCCATCGCGGACAGCAGCTTCTCCTCGGGCTCCGGACGGACCCAGCGCAGGTGTGCCTTGTCGCCCGCGTCGACCCAGTAGGCGGCCTTCACGCCGGGGGCGTCGAGGCGCTCGGTCGGCAGGATCGCGGCGTTCGCGCGCTCCAGCGACAACGCGACGTCACCGGTCGGCTCGGTGCCCTCCGGCATCCACCAGATGAAGTCGGTGTGCAGCACGGGCGTGATGTCGGCGTCGACGTCCAGCAGGTCCTGCAGGCGACCGGGGTTCTCGCCGTTGTCGGGACCGACGACCGGCAGCACGTCACCGGTCTTCGCGTCCTGCGCCCACTGCACGGCGCGCGCGAGGTCGCGGCTGATGTCGCCGGAGCGCGTCTGCACCTGAAGACCCACGAACGGCACGTCGTCGCCGCGGATGAGACCGGCGGCGGCCATCGGCAGCACGGTGGCGAGCGTGACCTCGCGGCCGTCCTTGACCGGCAGCTTCACCACGGCCGACGGCACGAACTCGCGCAGCGCGATCAGCTCGCACTCGGCGGCGAGGCCCTCGAACGGCCGGGACACGATCACGTCGGTCGCGCCGCCGGGCGCGCCGTGGCAGGCCTTGTAGCGCTTGCCGGACCCGCACGGGCAGGGCTGCTTGGGGTTGATCCCGTCCTTCGGTGCGTCCTTGACCGCGGTCCGCTTGGCCACCTTGGCCCTCCTCGTGCTCAGGCTTTGCTAGGTGGTCAAGTTAGCCGTCAGCAGGCGGCGGGTGTTCGCCGGGGCGTTCGTCGCGAGGTAGCGGACACCCAGGTCACGACACAGGGCGACGTCCTCGGCGTTGTCCACCGTCCACACGTACGTCTCGTGGCCCGCGCGCCTGGCCCGATCGACGTACTCCGGGTCGTTGCGCAGCAGGTGCACACCGGGCCCGGTGTAGTCGGCGAACGGCGGCAGCGCGCCTGATCTGTACCGGCCCAGGCGGTCGAGCAGCAGCACCGTGCGGACGTCGGGCGCCTGCTCGCGGAACGCCTTCACGGCCGTCGGCGAGAACGACATCATGACGATCTGGGCGTCGAGGTCGTGCCGCTTGAGCGTCTGGACCAGCTTGCGCTCGACCTCGTTGCGGTAGCGGACCGGGTGCTTGGTCTCGACGAAGAGCTGCACGTTGGTGCCCTTGACGAGTTCCAGCAGCTGGTCGAGCAGCAGCAGCTCGGCTGGTTGACCGTGGCGGTGCCAGCTGCCGTAGTCGTACCTCTTCAGCTCTTCGAGTGTGAGTGCGCTCACGGTGCCACGACCGTTGGACGTCCTCGTGAGCGTGCGGTCGTGCACACACACGATCTCGCCGTCCTTGGACAGGCGGATGTCGCATTCGAGCCCGTCTGCACCTTCCTTGAGCGCGAGTTCGTACGCGCCGATGGTGTGCTCAGGACGGTCTGTGGACGCACCGCGGTGCGCGACGACGGCAGGCTGCTGCACGCCCCGAACGATACGGTCTCCGCAACAATTTGAGTCATCAATCAAATGGACGTGGACGAAACGCCGATCGCGACTTACCGTCCCGCCTTGTGACGTTCGACCAGCGCGATCCCGCGTTCATCGCAGACCCGTACCCGGCCTTCGCCGCCCTGCGCGAAGCCGGTGAGGTGCATCACCACGAGCAGATGGACGTGGCCGTCGCCGTCTCGCACGCGGCCTGCACCGCAGTCCTGCGGCACCGCTCGCTGGGCCGCATCTGGTCGGACGTGAAGCCGGTCGAGCAGTTCATGTCGTTCAACCTCCTGCACCGCAACTCCCTGCTGGAGAACGAGCCGCCGACCCACACCCGCCTGCGCCGCCTGGTGGCCGCCGCCTTCGGGCGAGGCCACGTGGAACGGCTCCGCCCGTGGGTGGCCGACCTGGCCGACAAGCTCGTCGACGACCTGGCCGCCAAGATCAAGGACCAGGGCCAGGCCGACCTCCTCGCCCACGTGGCCGCACCGCTGCCGGTCGAGGTGATCGCCGAACTGCTGGGCGTCCCCGGCGAGGACCGCCACCTGCTCCAGCCGTGGTCGAACGCCATCGTGAAGATGTACGAGTACGGCCTGCCCGCCGACCAGCAGGCTCTTGCCGAGCGGGCGGCCACCGAGTTCGTCGCGTACCTGCGCGAACTGGTCGCGCTGCGCCGGGTGTCTCCGGGCGCGGACCTCGTCTCGGACCTGGTCGCCGTCACCGACACCGACGGGGCTCGGTTGACCGAGGACGAACTGGTCGCCACCGCGGTGTTGTTGTTGATGGCTGGGCACGAGGCGACGGTCAACGTCATCGGGAACGGCGTGTACGCGCTGATGCAGCACCGGTCGCAGTGGGAGCGGCTTTCGCCTGCGCTGATGCCCACGGCTGTCGAGGAGCTCATTCGTTTCGACTCGCCGTTGCAGCTCTTCGAGCGCACGGCCACTGAGCGGGTGGAGATCGCCGGCCACGTGATCGAGCCTGGTCAGAAGATCGCGGCTTTGCTGGGTGCCGCGGCCCGCGATCCGTTGGTGTTCTCGCAGCCCGACTCGTTGGACGTCGGGCGGGAGAAGAACCCGCATCTCGGGTTCGGGATGGGGATCCACTACTGCCTGGGTGCGCCGTTGGCCCGGATCGAGGTGGAGGCGGCTTTGTCGTCGTTGCACCGGAAGCTGCCCGGGGTCGTGCTGGCGGAGGAGCCGAACCGGCGGGCGGAGTTCGTGATCCGCGGGCTGCACTCGCTGCCGCTCGGGAACGACTAACGCTTCGGATAGCGCTTCGGGAGCTTGAAGCCGCGTTCCCTCATCAGATCGCGCAAGCGGTCCGGGTAGTCGGTGATGATGCCGTCCACGCCGTCGTCGATCAGCTTGTTCATCGTGGCCGGGTCGTTGGTGGTCCACGGGATCACCTTGAGGCCGTGCCGGTGTGCGTCAGCCACGAGAGCGCGGGTCGTGAACGGGACGTAGTCCGGGTCGCCCACCTTGCCGTTCTGCGGGTTGCCGTGCACCGGTGACAAGGCGGAGGCGCCGAAGCTCTTCGCCATCCGCGCGACGCTGCCGTCGAAGTCGGCCAGTTCCAGGCCTCCTGTCCACGGGGAGCCCGGGCGGAGCATCTCCGGCTGCGTCAGGGCTACCAAAGGAAGGCGCGGTTCGGTGCGGCGCATCAGCATCAGGGTGGCCCAGTCGAAAGACTGGATGGTCACGTTGTGCAGGAAGCCCGAGCGGCGGATCTCCTGGACGGCTCGGCGGACGAACTGTTCGCGTGGGGCCGTCTCGTGCGGGGCGGCGGCTTCCACCTTCGTTTCGATGTTGAAGCGGATGCCCCAGGCCCGGTGCCGGCGGGCCAGGTCGAAGAGCTCGGCGAGGGTGGGCATGCGGGCGCCCGGCGAGAGTTCCTGGTCGGGGTACTGGGACCAGCGGGTGCTGCCGCAGTCCAGCGTTCTGACCTGGGCGAACGTCAGGTCCTTCACGTACTTGCCGGCGTACGGGAACTCCGGGTCGCCGGGAAAGGCAGGCACGGTGTCGAGGCACTTCGACGGGTTGGTCTTGCGGTCGTGGGTGATGACCTCACGGCCGTCGCGGGTGATCTGGAGGTCCAGTTCGAGGGTGGTCACGCCCAGTTCCAGGGCCTTGCCGAACGCCTTGAGCGTGCTCTCGACGGTCAGGCCGATGCCGCCGCGGTGTGCCTGGAGGTCGAAGTCCCGGTGGTGCGCGGCAGCCGCGCCCGGGGTGGCCATTGCGATCACCAGTGCCCCGATGAGTGTCCGCATCTACCCAACCTGGCAGTGCGCGGAGGGCCTCGGAAGGGCCGCGCGGGCGAACGTCGGTTGAACTCAGCGGGGCGAGCCGGAGGCGCGGACGGCGCGCAGCGGTGGCTCGGGGGCGTCCTTGACCTCGACCACGCGCATCAGCCGGACGGACGCGGCGTCGACCGGCAGCAGCAACGTCGTGATGCGGCGGATCACCAGCAGGGACGCCACGGCGACGGCGGCGAGCACCAGGTCGGAGAGCGCGTGCAGCAGGACGCCGTCGGCGAGGGCCTGGGTGCTGTCCCGCAGCCGCCACAGCAGCGTGATCCAGAAGAGCAGACCGGCGGCGACCCAGAGGCCCCACCACCAGCGCAGCACCTTCGACGGGCGCGGGCGTTCGTCGGCAGGCCGGCGGGCGACGGCGTGTTCGAGCTCCGCGAGCACCGAGCCGGGCACGACGAGGTTCACGAACGGCACGTACATCAGCAGCAGGGCGACGACGCCGGAGCGGGACGGCCCGTAGCCCGCCAGGTCGGCGGCCACGTTCCGCGCGCGCCACACCCACAGCAGGACGGGGATCTGCGCGAACACCCCGACGATCCAGTAGAGCAGCCCGGACGAGATCACCATCGCGTCCGAGGTGTTGACGACACCGGGCGACAACGCGCCGAAACGGCTCTGCGCGACCAGCACGTAGCGCCAGATCTCGGAGCCCGCCGCCCACACGGCGATGACGGCCAGCACGAACAACGTGTTCTGCGCGAGCCTGCCCAGCCGCCGGACGTTGTCGACGGAGTTCGCCGTCTCCGCGGCGCCCGGCACCGCGGTCGGCCAGCGCCACGCGAGCAGCGGGAAACCCCAGCGCGGCGGGACCGGGTAGTTCGGCGGACCGCCGTAGGACCGCCGCTGCGACCGGCGCGACGGCTGCGGGTACGCACCGGGTGGCGGCGTCGCCACCCAGTCCACGCGCATCGGCTGCAGCGGCTGCACGATCAGATGACCTGGGGTTCCGCGCCGTCGGTGCCGCCTTCGAGCGGACGGCCGGCGGCCTCCCAGTGCTGCATGCCGCCCTCGACGTTGACGGCCTCCCAGCCGTTCTCGTTGAGGTACTGGGTCACGCGGGCGGAACGGCCTCCGGCGCGGCACACGACGTAGAGCTGCACGTCGTTCGGCACCTCTTCGAGGCGGGCGCCGATCTCGCTCATGGGGACGTGCACGGCGCCGGGAGCGTGGCCGGCCTCCCACTCGTCCATCTCGCGCACGTCCAGCAGGACGGCGCCCTCGGGCAGCTCAGCGGGAACGTCGGCGATACCCACGCTTGGAACAGTCACGCCGTAGATGTTCCCATGCCGGAGGTTGCACGGACGTGAACCTCCGGCACGGGTCCACCCTCAGAGCACCTCCGCGACGGCGGCCCCGAGCTTCACGAAGTCCGCCTCGGACAACGGCAGCGACCCCGCCACCGACGAGACGCTGACCTGCTCCATCCGCAACGAACGGCCGTCGGCGCGGAAGACGTAGAGGGCCTGCCCGGTCGGGGCGCCGTCGTAGAGCTGGAACACGGTGCCGTCGGCGTTGGTGGCGCGGCGAGGCAGTGTGCACGCACCGGACGCCCACAGCGCCCGATCGGCCGCGGCGGACGGGCTGAGGCCGTCGAACCGCACCCTGGTGAACCGCACGGCGCTGTAGTCACCGATGTTGATCGTGAACACGCGGACGTCGTCGTACCCGACGGGCGTCGTGTCGAGCCTCTCGTTCGGCAGGATCGAGTGCGTCAGGTCCAGCCACGCATCGGTCTGCTTGCGGTCCAGCGACTCGCCGCCGGGGGTGAGGATGGGCGGCGGCGGGTTCGGGTTGTCGCGGCAGGCCCTGCTGTCCCGCGGCGGGTCCGGCACGTGTCCCGGCGCCACGGTCGCACGGGCCCAGTTCACCGGGTCGGACCTGCCGGCCGTCCCGAACGGCCAGATCAGCACGCCCGCCGCGATCACCGCGACGACGGCCAGCACACTTCCGGCGATCCCTGCCCTGCGAACGGCGACCTGGCGCTTGCCGCGCTTGATCACGTCCTCGAGCGTGGTGACCGTCGGTGGCGCGGGCACGTCGAGAGCTCCGCGCAGCTCGTCCTGGATCCTCATGAGGCACTCTCCGATTCGACCGGGCGGCCGTACGCCTCGCGGAGCGCCGACAACCCCCTTGCTGACTGGCTCTTCACGTTGCCCTCCGAGCAGCCCAGCTCGGCGGCCGTCTGCTCGATGGACAGGTCGTGCACGTACCGCAGCACGAGCACCGCCCGTTGCCTGGGCGGCACCTGCTGCAACGCCCGGTGCAGTGCGGAGTCGTGCTCGCTGAAACCGCCGCTGACACCGTGTTCGGGCACCTCGGCGACCGGGTGCTCACGTCCGCGCACCCGTCGCTTGGTGTCCAGGAACAGGCGGGTGAGGATCGTCCGCACGTAGGCCTCCGCGCTTTCCCGCCGCACACTCGGCCATTTCGCATACGCCTTCACGAACGCGTTCTGTGCGAGCTCTTCCGCTTCCGACCAGTCACCGCACAACGCGTACGCCGTGCGCCTCGCCCAGTCGAATCTGTTCTGGAAGAACTCCGAGAACTCTTCGTCTCGTCGCACTCCGGTCCCCCAAGCTCTTGCTGCGTCGCGTGCAATACGCGAACAGCGCGCGCAGGGTTGCACATGCGAGAACGGGCCGCCCCTGGTGAGGGACGGCCCGTTCTCGTCGAACGCGAACTAGTGCGCGATGGCCTTCTCGGCGCCCGCACCGGTGAGGGAGCGGACCTCCATCTCGGCCTGCTTGGCGGGGTCGGCCTTGTCCTTCGAGAGGATCGTGCCGACGTAGCCGAGCAGGAACGCGACCGGGATCGAGACGATGCCGGGGTTCGACAGCGGGAACAGGTCGAAGTCGGCGTTCTTGAACATCGAGGTCGGCTTGCCGGAGACGGCGGGCGACAAGATGATCAGGGTGATCGTCACGATCAGACCGCCGTAGATGCTCCACAACGCGCCCGAGGTGTTGAACCTCTTCCAGAACAGCGAGTAGAGGATCGTCGGCAGGTTCGCCGAGGCCGCGACCGCGAACGCCAGTGCCACGAGGAACGCGACGTTCTGGCCGTTGGCGATGATGCCGCCACCGATGGACACGAGACCGATGACGATCGCGGTGATGCGGGCGACCTTCACCTCGTCGGTCTTGCTCTCGTCGCCGTTGCCCTTCTTGATCACGTTGGCGTAGATGTCGTGGGCGAACGACGCCGACGCCGTGATCGTCAGGCCGGCCACGACCGCGAGGATCGTCGCGAAGGCGACCGCCGCGATGAGGCCCAGCAGGATCGGGCCACCCAGTTCCAGCGCGAGCAGCGGGGCGGCCGAGTTGGCCTTGCCGGGAGCCGCGTTGATCTTGTCCGGGCCGACGAGCGCGCCGGCGCCGTAGCCCAAGACCAGGGTGAACAGGTAGAAGATGCCGATCAGCCAGATCGCCCACACGACCGAGCGACGGGCTTCCTTCGCCGTCGGCACGGTGTAGAAGCGCATCAGGATGTGCGGCAGACCCGCGGTGCCGAGGACCAGCGCGAGGGCCAGCGACAGGAAGTCCAGCCTGCTGGTGCCGGTCGCGCCGTACTGCAGGCCCGGGCCGAGGAGCTTCTCGCCCGCCTTCGGGGCGGCGTCGACCGCCGCACCGAGCAGGGCCGAGAGGTTGAAGCCGTACTTGCCGAGCACCCAGACGGTCATGATGCCCGCACCGGCGATCAGCAGGACCGCCTTGATGATCTGCACCCAGGTGGTGCCCTTCATGCCGCCGATGAGGACGTAGGCGATCATCAGGGCGCCGACCACGGCGATGACCAGGGCCTGGCCACCGCTGCCGGTGATGCCGAGCAGCAGGGCGACGAGGCCGCCCGCACCGGCCATCTGGGCCAGCAGGTAGAAGAACGAGACCGCCATCGTCGACGTGGCGGCGGCCGCGCGGACCGGACGCTGACGCATCCGGAAGCTGAGCACGTCGCCCATCGTGTACTTGCCGGTGTTCCGCAGCAGCTCCGCGACCAGCAGCAACGCGACGAGCCACGCCACCAGGAAGCCGATGGAGTAGAGGAAGCCGTCGTAGCCGTTCAACGCGATGGCGCCCGCGATGCCGAGGAACGACGCGGCGGACAGGTAGTCGCCCGCGATCGCGATGCCGTTCTGCGGCCCGGTGAACGCGCGGCCGGCGGCCAGGTAGTCGGCAGCGGTCTTGGTGTTGCGGCTCGCCCTGATGACCACGACCAGCGTGATCAGGACGAAGACACCGAAGATGCTGATGTTGAGGATCGGGCTGGACTCGTTCACTTGCCGTCTCCCTCGATCTCGTTGCGGAGCTTCTCCGCGAGCGGGTCGAGGTTCTTGTTGGCGTGCCGCACGTACAGCGTCGTGATGACGAACGTCGACACGAACTGCAGCAGGCCGAAGATGAGCCCGACGTTGATGTTGCCGATCACCTTGGTGGACATGAAGTCGTGTGCGTAGTCAGCCAGCAGCACGTACAGCAGGTACCAGGCGAGGAACAGTCCGGAGACGGGGAACACGAACTTGCGCAGTCGTTGCTTCAGCTCGGTGAAGTCAGCGCTCGCTTGGACGTCGGCCCACTTCTGTGCGTCTGGGGCCGACTCAGACGGGGTGTGTTCGACGCTGCTCACAGGCCCCTCCTCGCGGTACTCGTCGTAGGTGTCAGCAACGTGACGTGCACGTAATGCCTCCAGGTGCGGTCCGTTCTTGGTCAGGAACCGTATGGAGACTTGAGTCACTCAGGTAAGGCCCCGTTCGTGCCGTTGCGCCCAGCAGTCGGGTGATGCGACGAACGGTCAGTATGCGTAGACGAAGGGCACTCTGCGTGACCGGAATCACCGTTCACCGATTCGAGTGACCAATTTTCACCCATTTGAAACGGCGGTAACTCATCGTGTTCGTCCAGCTCCCCTGCGCTTGTCGTCGGCCATTCTGGCCTTCTCCTCCGCGGTCCCGAAGCGGGCGACGTCGCGGTCTCGGATGAAGCCCAGCGGGTCCGGCGCGTGCAGTCGCAGCAGGATCTGGCTGACGTCCGCCGGCACCCGTCTCCTGGTCGCCTTGCTGACCACGATCATGGTCATGAACGCGATCGGGACGGTGATCAGCGCAGGTTGGGTGATGAACGCGGGCGCCCAGCGGCCGGTGTACGAGCTGACGACGCTGACGACCTGAGCCGTGATCACCATGCCGCCGCCGACCACGAGACCGCACACCGCGCCCACCCAGGTGAGTCCCCTCCACCAGATGCCGAGGACGAGAAGCGGGCAGAACGTCGACGCCGCCAACGCGAACGACATGGCCACCGTCAGTGACGCATCCGAACGCGGCAAAAGCAATGCGAGGCCAATTGCGACCAGTCCCGTGAACACAGTTGCCCACCGGAAGTCACGAACCTTGCCCGGCATGATGTCCGTCGAAACGACGCCGGCGACCGACACCACGAGTCCCGAACTGGTCGAAAGAAACGCCGCGAACGCACCCGCCGCGACGATCGCGCCGACGATCTGACCGCCGAGGTTCGGCAGCATCGTCTCCGGCAGCATCAGCACCGCCGCGTCGGTCCTCCCGGTCACCAGCAACTGCGGCAGGTAGAGCCGCGCGAGCACGCCGAGCACCGTCGGGAAGATGTAGAAGAGGCCCAGCAGGTAGAGCACGTGCAACGCCGTGCGGCGGGCCGCCTTGCCGTCCGGGTTGGTGTAGAAGCGGACCAGCACGTGCGGCAGGCCCATCGTGCCGAGGAACGTCGCGAAGATCAGCGAGTACGTCCTGATCAGCTCGGAGATGCCGCCGGTCTGCGGGCGCGTCCAGTCGAAGTTCGACGTCGGCGACCCCTCGACCACCGGCACCGGGCTGCCCGCGGTGAACTCCATGGTCGTGCCGGGGCTGAGCTCGTAGACGCCCCGGCCCCAGAACACCGGTCCGTCCGCGTCCCTGCCGTCGATCTGGCCGCGCACCTTCAACGTCAGCGGCTGGTCGACGCGGACCTTCACGACCTGCTCGGCGATGGTGACCGACTCGGCCTTCGGGAACCGCACCACGCCGTCGTCGCTGATCGGCTGCGTGCCGCGGTCCGGCGAGGCGAGGAACACCACGAACAGCACGAACGTCGGCGCGGCGATCGCGAAGAGCTTGCCCCAGTACTGGAACGCCTGCACGAGCGTGATCGCGCGCATGCCGCCGCCGAGCACGTTGATCACCACGATGGCCGTGACGATCAGGCCGCCGAACCACGCGGGCAGGCCGGTGATCGTGGTGAGCGTCAGGCCGGCGGACTGCAGCTGCGGCACCAGGTAGAGCACGCCGATGCAGACCACGAAGAACGTGCTGAAGTGCCGGACGTTCGCCGACCCCAGCCGTGCCTCGGCGAAGTCGGGCAACGTGTAGGCGCCGGAGCGGCGCAGCGGTGCGGCCACGAACAGCAGCAGCGCGAGGTAGCCCGCGGTGAAGCCGATCGGGTACCAGAGGGCGTCGACGCCGTCCTTGAGCACGAGCCCGGCGACGCCGAGGAACGACGCGGCGGACAGGTACTCGCCGGAGATCGCGGCGGCGTTGCGGGTGGCGGGGATCGCGCGGCGGGCCACCAGGAAGTCCGGGGTGGTGTTCGCCTTGCGCGACCCGACGTAGCCGAGCAGGAACGTCACGGCCGCAACGGCGACGATGGCGCTGAGGCTCCAGTAGGTGGCGTCCACGTCAGCGGTTGACCATGTTCACGAAGTCCTTCTCGTGCTGCTCGGCCTGCCTGCGGAAGACCCACCCGACGCCGTAGAGGATCGGGAAGGGCGCGAGGCCGAGCACGAGCCACGGGATGGGGATGCCGAGGATCTTCAGGTCCCCGATGGACGGGACCAGGTAGAACGTGATCGGCAGCAGGCACATGCCGATCAGGACCGCGAACGCGAGCCCGAAAGCCGACTTGAGCTGCTGCCGGATGAGGTCGCGCACCAGCTTCTCACCGACGCTGGTCTGCTCCTCCAGCTCGATGATCGTCCGTAACGCCTTGCCGCTCTTCTTCGTGGAGTCCGCGAGCACGACCCGGCGCCGTCGTGGCCTGCTGCCCTGCTCACCGAGCCAGGCCTCCCGGGCGGGCTGCTCCGGCTTTCCCGCGTCGTGCCTGCTCACCAGCCGCTCTTCGGCGGTCGCACGATCCGTTCCTTGAGCTCCTTGGTGTGCCTGCGGCTGACCGGGAGCTCCTTGGCGCCCTCACCGGTGCCGATGACGACCGCGTAGCCGTTCGCCGTCATCCGCAGCTCGCTCACCAGCGGCAACGCCACCAGGAACGACCGGTGGATGCGCACGAACCCGGCGTTGGCCCAGCGTTCCTCCAACTGCGCCAACGGGATGCGGACGAGGTGGCTGCCGTCCTGCGTGTGCAGGCGGGCGTAGTCGCCCTGCGCCTCGACGTACCGCACGGACGCGCGCGGCACGAGCTTGATGGTGCCGCCGAGCTCGACGGGGATGACCTCGTCGTCGGTCGGTTCGGCGGGGTTCTGGGCGGTCTGCGCGCTGGGGGTCGAGGGCGCCGCCGTGCGTCCCACCCGGTCCGCGACCCGCGAGATCGCCTTGAGGACGCGTTCCTCGTTGATCGGCTTGTTGATGAAGTCGAGCGCGCCGACGTCGAACGCCGTGACGAGCGCGTCCCGTTCCTCGACACCCGTCACGAACACGAGCGCGGGCGGATACCGGAACGCGCTGAGCACCCGCGCCAGGTCCATGCCCGAGAGCCCCGGCATGTTGATGTCGGCGAAGACGGCGTCGACCGGCGGCAGGCCGGCCTTGGTCCGAGCCATGACCTCCTGCTCGTAGTCACCCCTCAGGATGCGCAGTGCCTCGGCGGCGTCGAAGGCCGTGAGGACGCGCCGGATGTGAGGGCTGCTCTCGAGCAGGAACTTGATCTCGCTCAGGCCAGGGGCCTCGTCATCGACTGCGAGGACGAGGAGACCGGCGTTGTCTTGGGTACTCACTGTGTCGGGCATCTTGCCCACCAATGTGCAGTCGTGTCTACGCCGGGGTAGGCCTCGACACGCCCGGTGAAACCGAACTGATGCTCACAGCCCGAATCGGGACCAGCAAGCACGTTCCTCGACACTGGCGAGCACCTGCGCCACGAGATCGCCCGATCGGGTGGACGCACCGGTCAGCCCGAGCTTGGCCAGCAACGGCCTGCGCGGCTCCGCGATCGTCAGCTCGGCGTCCGGGAAGCGCTTGGCGATGACGGTCCGGATCGTGCCGATGCCGTCGATCAGCCCCAGCTCCTGGGCCTTGCTGCCGGTCCACACCTCACCGCTGAACAGGTCGGCGTCGGTTTTGAGCTTGGCGCCGCGGCGTTCGGTGACCCACGCCTTGAACTGCTCGTGCAGGTCCGAGTGGAGAGTTTTGAGCCACTCGACGTCCTCGGGCTTCTCCGGCTGGAACGGGTCGAGCCGGACCTTGTTCTCGCCCGCGGTGTAGACGCGGCGCTCGACCCCGGCCTTGTCCAGCAGGCCGTTGAGACCGAAGCCCGCGCTCACGACACCGATGGAGCCCACGAGGCTGGTCCCGTGCGCGTAGATCTCGTCACCCGCGCACGCCAGCCAATAGCCGCCGGACGCCGCGACGTCCTCGCAGAACGCGAGCACCGGCACGTGCTTCTTGGTGGCGAGCTCGCGGATGCGTTCCGCGATGAGGGCGGACTGCGTGGGCGCGCCGCCAGGAGAGTTGATGAGCAGCGCCACGGCGATGAGCCGCTCGTTGTCGAACGCGCGGTTGATGGCCGACTCGACGTTCTGGAGGCTGATCGTGTTGCGCGCGACCGGCGAGGACTGCGGGGTGATGACCCCGTGCAACCGCACCGCGGCGACGACCGGAGGCCGCTCACCCCGGTCCATGACCCTGGGCAGACGGGCCGCGATCTTGTCCGTGACGCTCATGTACTCGACAGTACGTGCGTTTCGCGGTGACGCGGGAGCCTCGATGGTGGTCGGGTTGCTCCCGCGTGACCTGGAACACCTTTTGGGCTGCTAGGTTCGGCCGGTGACGTTCAACCCGATCCGGTGGCTCGAACGGTACGTCGAGTGGTGGGACGACCGGGGGCGGCAGAACGCGGCCGGACCGACGCCGATGCACATCTACTGGATGTGGGTGAGCTGGGGCGTGTGCGCCGTCGTGCTGATCACGACTCTGGCGGTCGCAGCGCGCTGAACTGGGTTTTTGGTCAGCACTTGCAGCTGTTGAAGCCCTTTGCGGTGCACTTGATGCAGACGCGGACGCGTTCGGGTGCCTTGGGTTCGTGCACTGTGGATGTGGCCTTTACTCGCGGCCGGCCTCTGGTTGCTCAAACGACCGGCGGATCATTGGTCACCACCACAATCGGCACGATTCACGCATGGGTTGAGCATGCTTGACCTTGCAACTTTCGTGACGGGTCAGGCGCGGATCGCCGGCTGCTCGTTCGTCATCGGCTCGTCCGTCATCTGCGACCCGATGTTCAGGTTCGGCAGCACGTTGCGGGCGAACTTCGGCACGTTGAGGATCACCTTGGTGCCCGCGTTGGGGGCCGTTTCGACGACCAGCGCGTACTCCACGCCGAAGACGGTGCGCATGCGGTCGTTGATGTTGCCGATGCCCACGTGGGCGCCGGTCTGGTGGGCGTCCTTGATGTCGTCGAGGCGTTCGGGGTCCATGCCCACGCCGTCGTCCTCGACGCTGATCAGGGCCTCGTTGCCGTTGTCCTCGGCGGTGATGGTGAGCATGCCGCCGCCGGGCTTCTTGGCCAGGCCGTGCCGGACCGCGTTCTCGACCAGCGGCTGCAGGACGAGGAACGGCAGAACGACCTGCAGGACCTCGGGCGCGATCCGGAGACGGACGTTCAAGCGCGAGCCGTAGCGGGCCTGTTCGATGGTCAGGTAGCGGTGGATGTTGGTCAGTTCATCGGCGAGGGTCGTGAACAAGCCGTCGGTGCGGAACGAGTAGCGCGTGAACTCCGCGAACTCCTGCAGCAGCTCACGGGCGTGCGCGGGGTCGGTGCGGATCAGCGACGAGATGGTGTTCAGGGCGTTGTAGACGAAGTGCGGGGAGATCTGGGCCCGCAGGGCCTTCACCTCGGCCTGGGCGAGGGCCTGGGCGAGGGCCTGGCGCTGCTTCTGGACCACTTCCAGTTCCAGCTGGGTCGAGACGAAGCGGGCCGTTTCCTCGGCCATGCGGATCTGGCGCTTCGAGGCGACGCCGGAGACCACGATCAACGTGCCGGCCACGTCTCCCTCGACGACCAGGGGGACCACGACAACGCTGTGCAGGGAGCACGGGCCTTGCAGCTCGCAGCCGAGCTTGCGGTGGTCGACGTGTTCCTTGTGGCAGTTGTTGATGGCTCGGGCAACGGTGTCGCGGAGGTACTCGTAGTGGTCGTTCGCGCCGCCGTCCCACGAGAGGACGGTGCCCTCCTCGTCGGTGATGGCGACCGCCACGCACCGGAGCATCTCGCGCAGATGAGGTGTGGCCTTGTTGGCCGCCTCCTCGGTCAAGCCCGCGCGGAGGTCGCTCGACGCCCTGGACATGCGATCGAGCATGTCCATCACAGCATCCTCGACGGAGGTGCTGACTCGTCGAGCGCGGCACAGCATCACGAAGAGGCCCAGAACGGCCAGGGTCGCGATGACACCGAGCACGGCGCGCTCGGTCAACAGGTCGCCCACGGTGCACATGCTGTGCTGTGGGGCACCCCTATAGCAAGAGGCGCGCCCAGCGTACCCCCGGACGGTCCACCGGTCAGGCTAGACATCGGATGAATTCAGGGAGAGGGTGTGCGAGTGAAAGTGGCGCTGTTCGCGACCTGCCTGACCGACACGTTCTTCCCGGAGACGGCCCGTGCCGTGGTGCGTTTGCTGGAGAGGCTCGGCTGCGAGGTCGACTTCCCCCTCGACCAGACGTGCTGCGGCCAGATGCACTTCAACACCGGCTACCGGGACCACGCCAAGCCTCTGGCGCGCAAGTACACCGACGTCTTCGCGGGCTACGACCACGTCGTTGCGCCATCCGGGTCATGTGCGGGCATGGTTCGGGAGGTCCATCCCACCCTGGGTGAGTCTCCGCCGCGCACGTTCGAGCTCGCGGAGTTCCTCGTCGACGTGCTCGGCGTGACCGACGTCGGCGCCTGGTTCCCCCACCGGGTCACCTATCACCCCACGTGTCACTCGCTGCGCATGCTGGGGATCGGGGACAAGCCGTTGGCGCTGCTCAGGGCCGTGAAAGCACTCGATCTGGTGGAGCTGCCGGACTCGACGCACTGCTGCGGGTTCGGCGGCACGTTCGCGGTGAAGAACGCCGAGACGTCCACGGCGATGCTCGCCGACAAGATGCGGTGCGTGCTCGACACCGGCGCCGAGGTCCTGTCAGCGGGCGACAACTCGTGCCTCATGCACATCGGCGGCGGGCTCTCGCGGCTGCGCGCGGGCGTGCGGCCGGTGCACCTGGCGGAGATCCTGGCTTCGACGGAGGAGGAACCGTGGCTCGCAACCCGGTGACGTGGCTGGGCAGCCCGACGTTCCCGAAGGCCGCCAAGGAGGCGTTGCAGGACACCCAGTTGCGGCAGAACCTGCGTCGAGCCACCGGCACGATCCGGGGACGCCGCGAAGCCGCGGTCGCCGAGATGACCGACTGGGAGATGCTCAGGGTCGCCGGCGAGCAGATCAAGAACGACGTCCTCGCACGCCTGGAACCCCTCCTGCTGCAGCTGGAGGAGCAGGTCACGGCCAGGGGCGGCACGGTCCACTGGGCGCGCGACGCCGAGGAGGCCAACCGGATCGTTCTCGACCTTTGCCGGGCCGAGAACGCCGCGGAGGTCGTCAAGGTCAAGTCCATGGCCACCGCCGAGATCGGGCTGAACGAGGCGCTCGAGGAGGGCGGCGTGCACGCGATCGAGACCGACCTCGCCGAGCTGATCGTGCAGCTCGGCGACGACCGGCCGTCGCACATCCTGGTGCCCGCGATCCACCGCAACCGCTCGGAGATCCGCGAGATCTTCCAACGGCGGATGGGCGTCGAGGTGAGCGACGAACCGGCCGACCTCGCCGAGGCCGCCCGCGTCTACCTGCGCGAGAAGTTCCTGACGACCAAGGTCGCGATCTCCGGCGCGAACTTCGCCGTCGCCGACACCGGGTCGATCGTGGTGCTGGAGTCCGAGGGCAACGGCCGCATGTGCCTGACTCTGCCGGACACCCTGATCACCGTGATGGGCATCGAGAAGCTCGTGCCGACGTGGCAGGACCTGGAGGTGTTCCTCCAGCTGCTGCCCCGCTCGTCCACGGCCGAACGCATGAACCCGTACACGTCGGTCTGGACCGGCGTCACCCCTGATGACGGCCCGCAGAAGTTCCACCTCGTGCTGATCGACAACGGCCGCACGGCGACGCTGACCGATTCCGTCGGTCGCCAGGCACTGCGGTGCATCCGGTGCAGCGCGTGCCTCAACGTCTGCCCCGTCTACGAACGCACCGGCGGCCAGTCGTACGGCTCGGTCTACCCCGGCCCGATCGGCGCGATCCTGACCCCGCAGCTGGTCGGCGACATGCACGACCCGCAGGCGGCGTCGCTCCCCTTCGCGTCGTCGTTGTGCGGCGCGTGCTTCGAGGTCTGCCCGGTCCGGATCGACATCCCGTCCGTCCTCACGCACCTGCGCGCCGAGGCGGTGGAGGCGAAGGGACGCACGGCGGAGTCGGTCGCGATGGCGGCCGCCGCGTGGATGTTCGCCTCGGCCTCGCGCTACGAGAAGGCGCAGAAAGCCGGTTCCCTGGCCCGATTCCTGGCCCGCGACGGCAAGATCACGTCGCTGCCGTGGCCGGGTTCGAAGTGGACGTCCTCGCGGGACGTGCCCGCACCGCCCGCCGAGTCGTTCCGCACGTGGTGGAGGAAGAATCGTGGCTAGCGCCAAAGAAGAGATCCTCCAACGGATCAGGAACGCACGGGTGCCCGCAGCCGAGCCGACCGTCCGCGGGTACAACGTCGAAGGCCCCGGCGGCGTCGAGCTGTTCGCCGAACGGGTCGCGGACTACCGCGCGATCGTCCACACCGTCACCGACGTGCCGGCCGCTCTCGGACGCCTCCAGGGCAAGAGAATCGTTGCGCCCCAGGACGTTCCGGCGGAGTGGCTGATCGAAGGCGTCACGTGGCTGCACGAACCGCTGACCATCGAGGAGCTCGACCAGGCCGACGGCGTGCTCACCGGGTGCGCCGTCGCGATCGCCGACACCGGCACGATCGTGCTCGACGGCGGCGAGGCCCAGGGCCGCCGCGCGCTCACCCTGCTGCCCGACTACCACCTGTGCGTGGTGCGCCAGGACCAGATCGCCGCGTCGGTTCCAGAAGCCCTGCGACGACTGGAACCGACGCGCCCGCTGACGTTCATCAGCGGCCCCTCAGCGACGAGCGACATCGAGCTGAACCGGGTCGAGGGCGTGCACGGACCGCGCACGCTGGAGGTGTTGATCGTCTAGCCGCAGTGCACGCCGACGGCGTCCTTCACGCCCACCTCGTCGTAGTAGTAGGTGGTCGCGCGGATCGTCACGCACTTGCCCTTGGCGTACACCTTGACCGGGCCGGCGTAGTACTGGAACTTGCCGGAGTCGAAGTCGTTGTTGTAGCCGGGACGGTTGTTGTCGTCCTCGCGGAAGTCCTGGTTGTACATGGAGATGCTGGCCTGGTGCTTGAACTGCGAGTAGTAGGCCGTCTTCACGTTGGCCGCGCAGTTGTAGCCCGTGCTGGAGTTGTAGTACAGCCGGATCGTGCTCAGGTGGTTCGGCACCCTCGACATGACCTTGTAGGTGTCGATCAACGTGCCGGTGCAGCCGTACTCGGCGGCATGAGCGTTCATCGGCGCGAGGATGAGGGCCGCTGCGGCGGCCACCACGACGGCAACGGTTTTCCTCAGACGTGTCATGCGCTGAGGAAAACCGGGGGCGGTTAAGCGGCGGTTATTTGAGCAACCGGGACAGCCTGCGGTCGGCCAGCGGTTTGCCGCCCGTCTGGCACGTCGGGCAGTACTGGAACGCCTTGTCCGCGAACGACACCTCGCGCACGGTGTCACCGCAGACGGGACAGGGCAGCCCGGTGCGCGCGTGCACCCGCAGCCCCGAACGCTTCTCGCCCTTCAACCGGGCCGCGTCCTGACCAACGGACCGTGCGACGGCGTCGGTCAGTGTCGTCAGCATCGCCTCGTGCAGGTGGTCGAGCTGCTCCTCGTTCAACTTGCCCGCCGTGGCGTACGGCGAGAGGCGCGCCATGTGCATGATCTCGTCGGAGTACGCGTTACCGATGCCCGCGATCAGGCTCTGGTCCGTCAGCGACGTCTTGAGCCGCTCGGTGCGTCCCGCGAACAGGTCTTCCAGCTGCGTGCGGGTGATCCCGAGAGCGTCCGGCCCCAGCCTGGCGACGCTCGGGATGGTCTTCGGGTCGCGCACGATCCACGCGGCGAGCCCCTTCTTGGTGCCCGCCTCCGTCAGGTCGAACCCCGGCCCCTGCCCGGGCGGCCCCAGGTGCACGCGCAACGCGAGCGGCCCGCGGCCCTGCTTGGGCGGCGGCGCGGACATGGTGTCGGCCCAGCGCAGCCAGCCGGCGCGGGCGAGGTGGACGACCAGGTGCAGGCCGTCCGCGACCTCCAGGTCGAGGTGCTTGCCGTGCCGGTGCGCCGCCACGACCTCCTGGCCGTGCAGCGCCGTCCACGGCGGGTCGAACGTCTTCAGCACCTGGAGGGACGCGACGTCGACGCGATGCACCGTGCGGCCCACCGCGTTCTCACGCAGGTGGTGGACCAGCGCTTCTACCTCGGGTAGCTCGGGCACCGGTCCAGTGTCGCATCAGTCGACGGGTTGCAACGGGCCTTCGACGTCCGGCAGCGAGTGCATCTCGATGGTGCGGGCGACCCTGGAGGCCTCCTGGCGCACCGCGAGCGGGCCTCGCACGGACCCGATCCACCGCTCGGGCGGCAGCTCGTCCGCGGTGGCCTTGCTCTCCGCGACCAGCGTGTGCGGGCGGCGCAGCGCCCAGCGAACCGGGAAGAAGGCGAACAGGAAGATCAGCGCGAGGATCAGCCACGCCGGCACGACGACCTGCTCCGGCGTCCAGGCGATCAGCACGACCACCATCACGACGAGGAAGCCCGCCATCATGATGCCGGGCAGGATTCCGCCGCTGACGTCGTGCTCGAAGTCGTCGGACTCCACCGGGTTGCGCCACTCGATGCGGCTGTGGACCGTCCACATCCGCCCGTCAGCACCGCGCACCAGCCGCGTCATGTACCCGTCTCCCACGCTCGGTCGGTCTTGGTCAAACCGTACCTGGCGCGGGCCGAGCCTTGTGGGTGAACTCGGCCGGGCCCGTTCGTCACCGTCAGTTCTCGACCGCCGGTCGCGGGTAGAGCGTGATCGTCGTGGTCGTGGTCTGCGGCGGAGGGCAGGGGTCGGTGGTCGTCGTCGGCGTCTCAGTGGGTGACGACGGCGTGTTGAGCGAGTTGATCCCGCGTGACGACGACGTGGTCTGCGCCGTACCGATGTCCCCCGCCTCTTCCGAGGTCGACACCGGCGTCTCCGCCCGTTCGGACGGCTCCTGCCGCTGCTCCTGGGTGGGAGGCGGCGGCACGGACGACGACGTCCTGCGCACGGTCTCCTGCTGCTGCCTCGGCGCGCCGGGGTTGGCCACGTTCGCCTGCGGCTTCACCTGCTGCTCGACGGGCGGCGGAGGGGCCACCACGAGCTCCTGGCTGTGCTGCGAGCTCGCCGACCCCGACGTGTTCATCGCGATCACGGGATTCTGGTCCGGTTGCAGCACGGCGACGCCGGGACCGCCGTTGAACACCGCGGCCATCGTCCCGACCAGGCCGACGGTCGCCACACTGGCCGCCGCGAACGCGAGCTTCGCCTTCGTGAGCAGCACCTTGCCGGCGAACGCGAGCCCGAGCGTGGACGGCACGATCAGGAACGCCGCGTTGGCGCGCAGCGTCGCGCAGACCTCGTTCAGCTCGGTGTAAAGCTGCGTGCAGGCCGCGCAGGTGTCGAGGTGGGCGGCGATCCGGCGTTCCTCGACGCCCTGGACCCCGCCCGCGGTGTAGGTGCCGAGCTTCGACCGGATGGCCGCGCACGACGAGCGTCCGTCGTCGGCGGCGAGGTGAGCCTGGAGGTACGCCGCACGCAGTCCCTCACGCGCGCGGCGGGCCAACGCCGACATGGCGTTCGGCGAGAGCCCGAAGTGCGGTGCCACGGAGGCGGGGCGTTCGCCCTCGACCTCGACACGCCACAGCACGACCCGCCAGCGTTCCGGCAGGCTGGAGAAAGCCCTGGTGATGAGGTTGTGCTCGGCCCGCTTGTTGGCGTTGTCGCTGACCGGCTCGACGCGCCGGCCCAGCTCCTCGTCCTCCACCGGCACGTCCCGGCGCCGCCCGCTCCACTCCCACGCCACCCGGCGCGCGACGGTCAGCAGGTACGTGCGGACGTGGTCGGTGGGCCCGCTGCCGCGGCGGATCGCCTGCAGCATGCGGAAGAAGGCCTCCGCGGTGAGGTCGTCGGCCTCGGCCGCCTCCCGGACGTGCCTGAGAGAAAAACGGCGGATCGCGTCCGCATGCCGGGAGAACAGTTCGCCGTAGGCCGAGTCGTCTCCCTCGCGCACTCTGGCGAGCAGGTCCCGGTCGACCTCGTTCTCGTCGACCATCACAGGCTTCAACATGCCACAAGGGGCCAGACCTGCTCCTCGCCGAGAACAGGTCGATACACAAGACCATCCGTTAGTAGTGGGCTGATCAGCGCAACGCGATCGGTGACAGGACGGTCACAGGTGGGCGTCGGAGGATCGGCCGGACAAGATCGAGCGACTATCGTCACGCCCGTGGTGGACTGGCGAGAACGCGCTTCGGCCCTCGTGCCGGAACTTCGTGCTGTCGCCGAGACCGAGGAGTGGTCCTGCCACGTCTTCTTCTCGGAGCTGTCGCAGCTGGCCCAGGAGGCGCACCGCGAGCAGGCCGACGACGTGCTGCGCCGGGCGTACGGGTTCGCGCACTGGTGCTTCCACCAGCCGGAGCAGTTCCTGGAGAACGCGGCGCTGGTGAGCTTCTACGAGCACGTGTTCGACGACTGGGACCTCCGCGAGGAGGTCGCGGCCTGGCTGCCGGTCGACGTGCTGCCGAAGGTGCGGGCGCTGTGGGAGTGGCGCTGGCCGAAGGAGCAGTTGGACGAGGTAGATCAACTGCTGGCCGGTTTGGCACCCCCCTCGCAAGACGCCGTCTGAGACCCCTGTATAGTTCTCCCCTGTAAGGCAGTGCGGATGTAGCGCAGTTGGTAGCGCATCACCTTGCCAAGGTGAGGGTCGCGAGTTCGAGTCTCGTCATCCGCTCTCGAAAGAAGTCCGGTACCCCTCGGGTGCCGGACTTCTTTCGTTTCAGCGCACTGCCGGGCCGACGGTGAGCGTGCCCGCGCCGGCGTCCAGCTCGCCGATCGGGCCGAGGGACAGGGACAGCGGTTCGTCGCCGTGGCCGACGTCGAGGCCGCCGAGCACCGGCACTCCGACGACACGTGGTGGCAGCACGACGTTCACACGACGGACTATCGACGATCCCGTCCAGTGGTTCTCGAGGTGATCTCCGGGCCCACCCGTGAAAGGGTGGTGCCAGACAGCTCGCTCACCCCGATCGAGCCCGTTCGACAAAGGACCTGGAGACCATGGCCATCAAGCAGACGGCAAACGCGCACTGGGAAGGCTCCCTCGTCGAGGGCAAGGGCAACGTCAGCCTCGCCACCTCCAACGCCGGCAGCTTCGACATCGACTGGAAGGCGCGCGCCGAGGAGGCGGGCGGCAAGACCAGCCCCGAGGAGCTCATCGCCGCGGCGCACTCGTCCTGCTACTCGATGGCGCTGTCGCACGGCCTGACCGGTGCAGGCACGCCTCCCACCTCGATCGACACCAAGGCCGAGGTCAGCTTCCAGGCGGGCGTCGGCATCACCGGCATCCACATCACCGTGCGCGCCAACGTGCCGGGCCTGTCGCAGGAGGACTTCGTCGCGGCCGCCGAGGGCGCCAAGGCGAACTGCCCGGTCTCCAAGGCGCTCGCGGCCGTCGAGAACATCACGCTCGACGCTGCCCTGGTCTGAACCGCAGCGCCGCGGGCCCGTGACTGATCAGGTGCCTGCGGTAGCGGACGTCGCCGGGCTGCTCGGCCGCGTGAGCTGAGCGGTCGAGCAGTTCCTCGGCGACGATGCGGCCCTCCAGCCGGGCGAGCCCGGCTCCGATGCAGTAGTGCGGTCCGTGCCCGAAGCCCAGGTGAGCGGGCACGGACGGCCTGCCGGGGTCGAAGTCCTCGGTGAACACCTTCTGGTCGCGGTTGCCGGCCGCGTAGTCGAGGAACAGGTGCTCGCCCTCGCTGACCTTGACGCCGCCCATCGTCACCGGGCAGGTCGCCGTGCGGAAGAAGCCGACGAACGGCGCGTCGAGGCGCACCACCTCTTCGACCACGCCACCTAGTCGGCGTTCCTTCGCGTCCAGTCGCAGCAGGGTGCTGGCGAGCATGTTCGTCGTGGAGTCGGTGCCGGCGACGACGACCGCGAGACACAGCGAGAGGCGTTCCTGTTCGGAGAGCTGGCCGCCGCGGAACGCGTCGGAGCGGCCGAAGTAGGCGCAGAACTCGTTCATCCCGGCGAAGTACGAGCCGAGCACGCGTTCGCTGACCTCCTCGCCGCTCGTCAGTTCGAGCACCGGGGCCACGAACTCGCGGAACAGCGGGAAGTCCGCTTCGGGCACGCCGAGCACGTCACCGACCACGCCCAGCGCGAACGGGGCGGCGAACTCGCTGACGAAGTCGGCTTCTTCCGGGAGTTCGTCCAGAAGGGTCCTCGCGCGTTCCCTAATTGGGTCAGCCATTCGGCGCACGGCCGTTGGGGTGAATTTCTGATTCGCCGCCGCACGAATTCGGGCGTGCCTGGTTCCGTCCGCCGCGTTGAGCGAGGACATCAATTCGAGCAATCGCCGCTGCTCCGGTGGCAGCATCGCCGCCACGGCCGCGACCTGCGGACCAGTCATGTTCCGGGAGGAGAACGTCACCGGATCAGCCAGCACGGCACGCAGGTCGGCGTATGCGGTCACCCGCTGGGCGTTGATTCTCGGGTCGAATTCCATTGCGATATCTTTGCGCGGTTCCGGCCTTTGTCGGGGGCTGACGACAGGACGAATAACGTGATCATCCGGCTGCTCGGACCGCTCGAACTCACCGGTCCGAACGGAGCAGTTCAACTCAGCAGTGCCGGTCAGAGGACCTTGGTCGCACGGCTCGCGTTGAACCCGGGAGAGACGGTGCCGAGGAGCGCGCTCGTGGACGCGCTCTGGTCGGACGAGGCACCGGCGACCGCCACGAAGACCTTGCACAGCCTGCTGGCGCGCCTGCGGGGGCAGATCCGCGACGCCGGGCTGGGTGAGCTGATCATGACCCGCGAGCCGGGTTATGTGTTCAACGCGTCCGCGGACACCGTGGACGTCGCACGGTTCGAAGCGCTCGTCGCCGGGGCACGGCAGAGCGCCGAGCCGTTGGCGAGCGCCAAGATGCTGCGCGAGGCACTGGCGTTGTGGAACGGCGATCCGCTCGCGGACTGCCGTCCTGGCGAGTGGACGCGCCAGGAGTCGGCGCGGCTCACCGACCTGCGGATGGACGCGACCGAGGACCTGATGGACGCGTCGCTGGCCCTGGGCGAGCACGCCGCGGTGGCGCCGCTGGTCAACTCCCTGGTCGAGCAGCACCCGTTCCGCGAACGGCTGTGGGAACAGCTGATGATCGCGCTGTACCGGTGCGGGCGGCAGGCCGAGTCGCTGGCCGCGTTCCAGCGGGCGAGGGGCGTCCTGGTCGACGAGCTCGGCATCGAGCCCGGCACCAGGCTGCGCGATCTCGAACAGGCGGTGCTGACCGCCGATCCCCGCCTCGACCTGGCCGAACACGTCCCGGTGCCGGTGCGCGGGAACCTTCCGACGGACAGGTCGAGCTTCGTCGACCGGCCGGAGACCGAGCACGTCTCGACCCTGATCCGCGAGCACCGGCTGGTGACGTTGATCGGCGTCGGCGGGGTGGGCAAGACGCGGCTCGCGATGCACGTGGCGCGGGGCGAGCAACCGCCGGACGGCGTGTGGCTGGTGGAGCTCGCGGCGTTGCGCGACCGGGCCCTGGTGCCGCACACCGTGGCCGAGGCGCTCGGGGTGGTGGACCAGACCGGGCGCGGCCAGTTGAGCGTGCTCACGGAGTTCCTGGCGGGCAAGGACGCGTTGCTGGTGCTGGACAACTGCGAGCACGTCGTGGACCACTGCGCGGTCTTGGTGGACACGCTGCTGCGCGTCGCGCCCAAGCTCCGTGTCATCGCCACGTCCCGGCGCGCGCTACGGGTCTATGGCGAGCAAGTCATGTCCGTCGCGCCGTTGTCCGTGCCGTATCCGGCGGCGACGTTGTTCGCCCAACGCGCTGATGCGGCGATCCCCGGTTCGTTCGTCATCACGCCCGAGAACGAACGAGCCGTCACGGACCTGTGCCGTCGCCTGGACGGAATTCCGCTCGCGATCGAGATGGCGGCGTTGCGCGTGCGTGCGTTGACACCGGCGCAGTTGCTGGAACGCCTCGACGACAGGTTCCGGGTGCTGACCGACGGCGGGCGCACGGCGTTGCCCCAGCACCAGACCCTGCTGGCGACCATGGAGTGGAGCTTCGACCTCTGCTCGCCGCGCGAACAGCTGCTGTGGGCGCGGGCGTCGGTCTTCGCCGGCAGTTTCGACCTCACCGCGGCCGAGGCCGTGTGCTCGGACGACGCGCTGACCGCGGACTTCATGTTCGACGCGGTCGACGGGCTGGTCGACAAGTCCGTGCTGCAACGCGAAGAACACGCCGGTGTGGCGCGCTATCGGTTGCTGGAGACCATGCGCCAGTACGGGCAGACGCGACTGCGTGCGAGCGATGAGGAGAAACGGCTGAAGGCGCGCCATCGTGACTGGTACGCGGGCATTGCGCTGCAAGGGGAACGGGCCTGGTTCACGCCGCGGCAGGCCGCGACGGTCGGTGCGATGACGGCCGAACGCGGCAACCTGCGCGCCGCCCTGGAGTACTCGCTGACGACACCGGGCGAGGCCGACTCGGGGCTGCGGCTGGCGGCGACGCTGTGGTTCTACTGGGTGGGCTGCGGGCGGTTCGCCGAGGGACGGCACTGGCTGAACTGGGCGTTGTCGCTGGAGACCGAACCGTCTCGCGCGCGCTGCAAGGCGTTGTGGGTCACGGGATACCTGGCGACCTTGCAGGGCAACACCTCCGCGGTGCCGGCACTGCTGGAGGCGTGCCGGACCGAGGCGGCGGCGTTGGGTGACGAGGACGCCGACGTCTACGCGACGTACGTGCAAGGCGCGGCGGCGGTGTTCGACGACGACCTGCCGTTGGGCGCGACCCTGCTGGCCGAGGCCGATCGCAGGCACGCCGAGTTGGGGCACATGGACAGCAACGTCGTCATGGCGCGGGTGGCGTTGGCGATCACCGTGGCGTTCGGCGGCGAACTCGACCGTGCGGCGGAGATCTGTTCCGCAGCGCGCGCTGTGTGCGAAGAGAACGGCGAACTGTGGGCGCGCGCGTTCGCGTTGTACGTCCTGGCGTTCGTGGCGATGGGACGCGGTGACGTCGCCGAGGCCCGTGAGCTGGCCACGACGTCGTTGCGCATCAAGGAGAGCTTCCACGACCTGCTGGGCATCGCGGTGTCCGTGGAGCTGCTGGCGCTGATCTCGGTGATCACCGGGTCGGCCGCGCACGCCGCGTTGCTGCTGGGAGGCGCGGACCGGGTGTGGCAGTCCGTCGGGCTGCCCCTGTTCGGATCGGCCAACTTCGCCGCGTCGCACGACCAGTGCGTCGCGTTGTGCCGTCAGGCGTTGGGGCCCGAGGGGTATGACGAGCACTTCGCCCGTGGTGCCGCCATGACCGTGGCCTCGGTGGTTGCGGCCGCGCAGTCGTGACGCAGGTTCCGTGCAGTCGGGCCCGGAGATGCTGGCGGGATGAGGACCAGCGTGCGCACACCAGACGCGGGAACCGTCGAGGAAGTCCTGAAGCTCGCGGCGCGGGCGCCGTCGTTCGGCATCGTTCCGCCGTGGCGATGGCGCAACGGCAACGAGTGTCTTGAGCTGGTGACGACACGCACGGACCAGACGGCGTTGCTCGCGTGTGGTGCGGTCCTGCACCACGTGCGGGTGGCGTTGTCCGCGATGGGCTGGGACTGCCACGTGCTGCGCGCGCCGCACGACGACGGCCAAGTGGCGTCGGTGCACCCGCGCTGGGAGCTCGACCCGTTCTCGTGCGAGGTGGCCTCCGCGGCCGCGATCTCCTTGCGCAGGGCCGATCCGCGCCCCTACCTGCCCGACGAAGTGCCGGACTCGGCGCTCACGTGGTTGCTGCACGCGGCCCGCGCCGAGAACTGCGAGATGGAGCTCGTCGCACGGCGGAACGGCGTGCTGTTGCGCATGCTCGGCGAGGACTGGCTCAGCGTCGGCGAGGCCGTGAGTGCCGTGGTGCTCGCATCGACCGTGTGGGGACTCGCGTCGCAACCGCTGTTGCACGAGGGCGAGGTGCTCGTCCGGGTGGGCTGGCAGTCGCCCAATGCCGAACCGTTGCCTCAGTCGGCCCGCTAGCGAACCGGCTTGCGGGGACGACCGGTCAGGACACCACTCTGTCTCCGGCTTCCGTGTTCGAGAGCCAGCAGGCCGCACCCAGCGGCTCCCAGTCGAACGACTCGCACTGCCTGATCACTTTGTCGACCAGTTCGGGCGGGCTTCCAGGCCACGCCTCAAAGCCGCTTTCGCCGAGGTCTCCGGGGACCATCAGGCCGCCGAGCAGCAGATGCTCGATCACCGCGGTCGCAACGGGTTTGAAGTCGCCACCACTGTCCTCCACCGTCTCGTGCGCATAGCCGATGGCCGTGTCGACGAGCACCCAGTCCGTCAGGCCCTCGATCAGCATCTCCACCGCTATCGATTCAACAACTTCGGTCACTTGATGTGCACTTTCTGCTCCAGCCACCCGCTTGGACGTTGCTGATCGTTCCAGCACGAACGCCCAATGCCGAACCGTTGCCTCAGTCGGCCCGCCGGCGAGCCGGTTTGCGGGGACCATGGGTGCGTGGACCGGGACAGCACGCTGGCGCACCTCTGCGAAGACGACTGGCGCAGACCCGACGCTTCGTCGACCCAGCTCTACCGGGACCTCTGCGCACTGCGCGATCTGCCGGTCGGCCAGCTGACCCCGACGTCACTGCACCTGCTGGTCACGCACCAGGTGGGACTCGACGTGACGGCGCTGCTGGCGTTGGAGGAGGTCGAACGCGACCCGCTGCGAGCCGTGTCCCTGTACCCCGGTGACCTGCTCGCCGCTCTACTGAGAGTAGATCATTCGTTCTGGGGCGATCACCCAGCGTTGCTGTCCAGAATGTCCGCTTTGCTCGATCGGCTGCGGACGTTGCCCGACGGCGACTGGCACCTGCTGGTGTCCGCGGCCGACCAGTTCCCGGGTTAGGCGCGCTTTAGGCGTCCCTTTGCCGCGGGGTGAGTTGCTTGCATCATGACAAAGACTCTCGCGGCCGCCGGCCTCACGCTGGCCTCGCTCGCCACCTCCGCGGTCCTGTTCTCCCCCGTGGCTTCTGCCGAGACCTGCAAGGCTTCCTACTACTCGGGCGGCGGCACGACCGCGAGCGGCGAGCGCTTCGACCCCAACAAGCTCACCGCCGCGCACAAGACCCTTCCGTTCGGCACGCGGGTGAAGGTGAAGAACCGTTCCAACGGCAAGACGGTGACCGTGCGGATCAACGACCGCGGCCCGTTCATCACCGGCCGCTGCGTCGACCTGACCCCCAAGGCGTTCAAGGCGATCGCACCCCTGTCACAGGGAGTGGTCGGCGTGACCGTCACCAAGGTGTGAACGAGTAGAAAAAGACCGGATTCCTTGACCCAATCGAGTGAACGCGATACCCAATCTGGGTGTTCGGGGCGAAAAGTGGGCCTACTCGGCTCCTCACCGGAGCTGTGGTCGGCGTGGTCGTCGCCGCGTTTGGCGTGCTCGGGACCTATGCCGGGGGCCTGATCGAGGCCGATCCGGAAGGTCCCGACAGCGACAGACCGGCGCGCGTTTCACTCATCAACACGCCTTCGTTGCTACCGACGAATTCCGAGCTTCCGTCACAGACAGTGGCGTCGAGCTCATCCTCCGCACCGTCGTCGTCCTCCACGTCCAAGTCTTCGGTCTCCTCGGCCCCGAAGACCACCACGCCGCCGTCGAGCGTGGTCGTCACGACGACTCCGCCGCCGCCCGTCACGACGACCACGAGGCCGCGGCCGCCGGTGACGACGACCACGACCACGAGGCCGTGCGGACTGATCTTCTGCTGAGCTAGGCGGTCCTGCGGCGCGCGAGGAAGATCGACGCGCCGCCGAGCAGCAGCGTCAACGCACCCGCGAGGGCCAGACCTTCAACGCTCGCACCGGTGTCGGCGAGACCGCCGGCCTTCGGACGGAACGGGTCTGCCTGCACGATCTTCACCGGCGCCTCCGGCCGCGGCTGACCACCACCCGGCGTGCCACCGGGCTCGTCGGCGGGCACGACCTCCACGGTCCAGCCCGAGTTGCACCACACGGCGCAGTCCTCAGCGGTGATCATCGACTCCGGGTGCTTCAACTTCCACGGCCCGCTGACGGCGAACCGGTACGGACCGACCGGGATGTCGTTGAAGTGGGCGTGGCCGAACTCGCCGGCACCGGAGGCGGTCGCCACGACGGCGCCGGTCTTCGGGTCGACCAGGCTGAACGAGACGCCGGTCAGGTAGTCGTCGCCGTTCGCCCACCCGTTGCCGTCGCGGTCCACGTAGAGCGAACCGTAGGTGTTCGTGCGGCGGTCGCCGATCTTGACGTACTCGAACACACCGGGAAAGCCGTCGATGATGCCGTCGCGCGGACCGAAGTCGCACGCGATGTAGGCGTGGCCGAAGCGCTCGGCGTCCTCCGGGATCACGGCCGCGGCGGTGAACACGCGGCTCTGCCCGGCGCGGATCGTCGCGCCCTTGTTCCAGTCGAGGTCACCGAGTCCGTTCGGGAACGTGACGTGCGGACCCAGGCCGGCGCGGTTGCAGCCCTCGACGACGTCGGTGATGTCGGCGCCACCCCGGTTGGTCAGGGTGATCTCGACGGTCGCGGGCCCACCGGCCACGTGCTCGGTGGAGGTGAAGCGCGCCGACGCGGACAGCTGCTCGGTCAACGGCCGGACCGCCTGGTAGCGCAGCTCCGAGGTGGAACCGCTGCCGTCCACCGCGATGGGATCGCTGCTGTAGCGGAGGACCCAGCCACCGGGCAGCTCGTGGAAGTTGAGCCCCCAGGTCCGCAGTTCGAGTCCGGTGAAGGTGAAGCGGCCGTGGGCGTCCGTGCGGACCTTCGGGTCCCCGTTCGGGTTCCCCCCGCCGTACAGGTACGCCTGGGCACCCGCGAGGCCCTCACCCGCGTCCTGCACGCCGTTGCCGTTCGCGTCGCCCCAGAGGACACCGCTGATGGTGCCGGTCTTGACGGGCTCCCGGACGGTGAACTGCGCGGCCGCGTGGCCCTCGTACGGGTTGGCGTCGTTGGCGGCGTAGACCCGGATCAGGAACTTCGAGACGCCGTCGTCCTCGTAGCCGTTCACCTGGCCCGTGAGGGTGTAGGTCCTCGACTCCCCCGCGGCGAGCTTCGTCGTGGACGGCTGGCCGAACGGCGGCCTCAGGTCGCCCCAGCTGTCCGGGTCGATGCCGAAGTACGGCCCCGCCAGCTGCTCGTGGTACCCGTAGAGGCCGGTGGCCTCGACCGCGGAGGTGTTCGTGACGGTGAGCTTGACCGACAGCCGCTGACCGACGAGGAACGGCCCTGCGCCGACGACCTCGGCGGTGCCCTTCACGTCCGCGCGCGCGACGGGATCAGCCTGCTGCTCCTGGTCCGCGGGCTTCTCGGCGGCCTTCTCCTCGGGCTTGTCGGCGGGCACCTCCGCCGGCTTCTCGGCCGGGGTCTCGCTGACCGGGGTCTCGGAGACGGGCGCCTCGGTGGTGGGAGGCGGAACGGGCTGGTCCGGAGTGGACGGTGGCGGGTTCTCGGTCGGCGTCGGCGTGCTCGGAGCCGTGACCTCCGTGCTCGGCGTGACCGGGTCTTCCTGCGCGGACGCGGTGAAAGTGGTGGTGGCGGTCAACGCCAGAACGGCCGCGAACACGGCCGATCTGCGCGCGACACCACGCGCACGTGGTGCGTACAAGGCGAATCTCCCCAGTGATAGGCCACCGCAGCGACGCGACACGACCCCCGACGTACCGCGCCAAATCCCCCGTCGTGCGGTGAACATGGCTTCGCTGACGGACGCTAGGGCCACCCACCAGGGAAAACAAGCCCCTTTCAGTTCACGATCTCCGAAATGCGCCGTTCGTAGATCAAGTCGAACGCGCTCGTGTCGGCGAGTCCGTGCCGGTGCAGCCGCGCCGCGTCGATCAGGTTCTTGTCGTCGCGCCGCATCGGCTCGCTGACGTGCTCGAGACACGCCCTGACCACGTCGTCGTTGCCGGGCAGGGAGAGTTCGGGGTGGAGCTCGTCGAGGCGGGCCACGAACTCCGCCCTGAGGAACGCGATCTCCTTGTCCGAGTACACGTTCTCCGCGCGCCCGTGCTCCCACATCCAGAACACGAACTCCACGAACCGTTGCCGCTCCGGCATTTCGTCGTGCGACGAGGTGCGCGCCGCCGTCAGCCGGGCGCAGTACCGCCACCACGACCGGAAGTCCGCGGGCGCCTTCTCCGCGGCCCACCGGATCCGCTGCTCGACCGGCATCGCGGCAACCGCTTTCATCTGCTGCCACACGATCCTGTGGTCGCCGTCGAACGTGATCGTCAGATCGCGCCCGAACGCCGTGAAGATCTTCTGCACGCTGCCGGGCCGGTACTCGTCGCCGACGCCCACGTACAACGTCATCTGCGACTCCGGCGCCCAGTACTCCTGCAGCCCCGACTCCGGCCCACCGATCGCGACCAGCCCGACCTGCCGCCGGGCCAGCTCGACGGCCAGCTCGTCGAACATCATCAGGCCCTCGAACCGGCCGTAACGCGCGGCCACCGCGTCGTCCACCCACTCCGGCCCGTGCGCCAGCCGGTGCGCCTGCACGGCGAGGTGCTGGCCCTGCCAGCCCAGGTCTCGTTGCCGGAAGTACCAGCCGACCTCGACCAGGCCGTACGAACGCCAGTAGCTGCGGCCGTCGCGGTTCTCGCCACCCAGGCCGCCCATGACGGCGGCCGCGACGTCGGGGCCGAGGTTGGCGTCGAGGCCGAGCACGGTGCCGGTCTCCAGCACGTCGGCGAAGAAGTCGGCCTTCACCGCGGCGAGCTCACCGGGCAGGAGACGCCCGTGCCGCCCAAACCGCAGTAGCCATACGGGTTCTTGCCGTCCGACAGGTACTGCTGGTGGTAGTCCTCGGCGTAGTAGAACGCGCCGAGCTCCTCCACCGAGGTCGTGATCTTCCGGGAACCGGCGGCGTCGAGCGCCTGCTGGTAAACGTTCAGCGAAGCTTCAGCCGTCGTCCTCTGTTCCTCGTCGGCCACGAGCACCAAGGACCGGTACTGGCTGCCGACGTCGGCTCCCTGGCGCATTCCCTGGGTCGGGTCGTGCCCCTCCCAGAACACCCGCAGCAGGTCCGCGAACGGGAGCACGGCGGGGTCGAAGACGACCAGCACGACCTCTGCGTGGCCGGTCAGGCCCGAGCAGACTTCCTCGTAGGTGGGGTTGGGCGTGGTGCCGCCGGCGTATCCCACGGCGGTGGTCCAGACGCCCGGCGTTTGCCAGAAAAGGCGTTCGGCGCCCCAGAAGCAGCCCAGGCCGAGGACAGCGGTCCGATGACCGGACGGGAAGGGTGGTGCGAGTGGCCGGTCCGTGAACACGGCGTGGGCCGGCGCGACCTGCAGCGGTTCAGTTCGGCCCGGTATTGCCTCGGAAGGGGCCACCACCTGCGGTTTCTTGCGTCCGAACCAGCCCATGCGGCCAATATATCGGTGTGAAGCGCCACAACCAGGTCACGACTTGAGAGGCCCGCACGAAGGCCTTACGGGACACGGGCACAATGTCCGAGTCTCATGTTCGCGCGGAAGGGGGTGCCAGGGGTGACCTGGCAAGACGAGCTGCAGAAGCTCGACAACGAACTCGCCTCTGGTCGGATCTCGGCTGATGACTACCGTCGCCGCCGGGACGAGATTCTCTCCGGTTCTGCGGGTGGTGCACCTGCGCAGGCGGCACAGCAGGCTCCGTTCGCTCCCCCGTTCAAGTGGGAGGCGAAGCCGCCCAGCGCCTCGAACTCGGACGCCACCCAGGTGGTCCCGAACCAGGTGCCGCAGCAGCAGCCTCAGCAGCAGAACCCCAACCCGGACGCCACTCAGGTGGTGAACACGCAGAACCGGTCGGCCGACGCTGAGCGGACGCAGTACGTCACGCCCGTGCAGCCCGGTCCTGGCGGGTGGGGTCAGCCTCAGCAGCAGCAACAGCCAGCGCCGCCGCCGTGGATCGGCGGTGACTTCGACTCCATCAACCAGCCCTCGCCCGGCTGGAGCCACGGGCCCGAGGTGTTCGACGAGGGGTCCAAGGGCGGCAAGGGCAAGATCATCGGCATCGTGCTGGCCGTGGTCCTGCTCGCCGGTCTCGGTTTCGGCGCCTACTGGCTCTGGGGCCGGGGCGGCACCGACAACAACGCGGGTGGCGACCCGAGCTCGACCACGTCGACCAGCACCACGCCGAGCGCGCCGCCGGACCCGTTGCCCGCGGGCAAGCTGCCCGGCAAGGTCGCCGAGAACAAGCAGGTCAAGGACTTCACGCCGGTCCCGACGCTCAAGTACCTGCTCGACAGCGAGGTGTTGTCCTACAACGTCTCCGGCGCGAGCAAGACGAAGCTCGTCCAGTTCACGACGGACGACGGCGCCAAGGGCATCCTGCTGATCGTGCAGGCCAAGGACGCCGCGGCCGCCAAGACCGCCGCGAGGGAACTGGCCGACATCCAGATCAACAACGGCATGGTCGAGGCCAGTGGCCAGCCCACCGGTGTCCTGGTCGGCAACCTCGACGCGAAGGGGCAGGAGGAGGCCCGCGTACGTGGTCACTACACGAGCAAGGACCTCATCATCCGGCTCGACATGACCGCCAAGACGCTGGACTCGGCGCAGAAGAACTTCAAGGACGCCCTCGACGCACAGCTGAAGGCCCTCTCCGCCGATGAGTGACGCGCGCCGGGTCACCGCCTGCACGGTGGTGGCCGGCAACTACCTGCCCGCCGCCCGCGTCCTCGCCACGTCGTACCTGAAGCACCACCCCGGGCACCACTTCGTCATCGCTGTCATCGACGCGGAGTGGGACAGGACCGAGGAGCAGAACGGCTGGACGATCGTCGGTCCCGGCACCGCCGGGATCGACGAGGACGACTACTTCCGCATGGCCACCGGTTACTCGGTGACCGAGCTCGCCACGGCCGTCAAGCCGTACCTGCTGCGGGAACTGCGCAAGAGCAGCGACGTCGTCATGTACATCGACCCGGACATCGAGGTCTTCGCCCCGATGCCCGAGCTCGCGGACCTGGCGGTGCGGCACGGCATCGTGCTCACGCCGCACTTCCTGCAGCCGCTGCCCCGCGACGGCAAGGAGCCCAGCGAGGCCGCGATCATGGGGTCCGGCATCTTCAACCTGGGCTTCGTCGCGACGGGTCCGGGTTCGGAGGCGTTCCTCGACTTCTGGGCCGAACGCCTGCGCCACGACGCGATCGTCGCGCCGCACAAGCAGCTCTTCACCGACCAGCGCTGGGTCGACCAGGTCCCGGCGCTGTTCCCGAACACCGTGTTGCGCGACCCCGGATTCAACGTCGCCTACTGGAACGTCCACGAACGTCCGGTGCGCGAGGAGAACGGCGTGTTCACCGCGGGCGGGGAACCGTTGCGGTTCTTCCACTACAGCGGTTACCGCCCGGAACGCCCGTGGATCCTCACGAGCCACGCGCCGTTCAAGCCCCGTGTGCTGCTGTCCGAGCATCCGGTCGTGCGGCAGCTGTGCGACTCGTACGGCGCCAAGCTCAAGGCGAACGGCTACGCGCAGACGCTGGAGTCGATCCCTTACGGCTTCGCGAAAGCAGCGGACGGCACCAAGATCACCCCGGCGATGCGGACGCTGTTCCGCGACGCGTGGGTGAAGGCGGAGCGCAAGAAGAAGGACCCGCCGCCGCACGCGTTCGACGCCGAGCACCACGCGGCGTTGAAGGAGTGGCTGACCGAGCCGCCCGAGACCGCGCCCAAGGACAGCGGCCTCAACCGGCTCGCGCTCGCCGTGTGGGAGTCGCGCGCCGATCTGCAGATGGCGTTCCCCGCTCCGCACGGCGCGGACGCGGAGGGCTTCCGGAGCTGGTGCCGCACGAGCGGTATCCGCGAGGAGGCGCTGCCGGCGTGGGCGCTGCCCGGCGGACCGCGCGAGCTGACCGAGCCCGTGGACGCGTTCGGCGTCAACGTCGTCGGGTACCTGACGGCGGAGCTCGGCGTCGGCGAGATGGCCAGGATCGTGCACGACGCGATCGACCAGGCGGGCGTGCCCGTGGCGTCGGTCGTCGAGGACGAGCTGGTCACCAACCGCAAGGGCCTCGACCGGCCGGGAACGGTCGGCGAGCCGCGGTTCCCGGTCAGCCTGCTGTGCGTGAACGCCGACCAGACGCAGGCCGTGCTCCGGCACCGCCCGCAGGTCGGCCACCACCGCTACCGGATCGGCCTGTGGGCGTGGGAGCTCGAGGACTTCCCCGAGCACATGCACGCGGCGTTCCGCGAGGTCGACGAGGTCTGGACGGTCAGCGACTTCGTGCGCGACGCACTCGTCGAGCACTCCCCGGTGCCGGTCAGGACGATCCCCGTGCCGGTGCGCGATCCGGGTGAGCCGGACCGCCGCCCGGACCCGGAGCTCGCGCGGTTCCTGTTCGCGTTCGACTTCGCGAGCATCGGCGAGCGCAAGAACCCGTGGGGCGTCGTGGAAGCGTTCCGCCGGGCGTTCGACGGACGCGACGACGTCCGGCTGGTGCTGAAGGCGATCAACGGCGCGAAGCACCCGCACACCGCGGAGAAGCTGCGCGTGCTGATCGCGGACGACGACCGGATCGAACTGGTCGAGCGCTACCTGAGCGTGGCCGAGCTGGACGAGCTGTACGCGACGAGCACCGCCTACGTGTCGTTGCACCGCAGCGAGGGCTTCGGCCTGACCGTCGCCGAGGCGATGGCCCGCGCGTTGCCGGTGATCTCGACGGACTACTCCAGCACGACGGAGTTCCTGGACGAGCGCACCGGCTGGCCCGTCCCCTACCGGCTCGCGCCGGTCGGCAAGGGCAACTACCCGTACCCGGAGGACTCGCACTGGGCCGACCCCGACCTCGACGCCGCGGCCTCCGCGATGCGTGCGGTCGTGGACAACCCGGAAGAGGCCGCACGGCGCGGTAGGGCAGCACGCGCACACGTCCTGCGCACGAGGTCGATGCGCGCCGCGGCGACGTGGATGCGCGAGCAGCTCGAAGCCGCGTACCAGTCCTGGAAGTCCCCGCACGGATCGCCGACCAGGCAGCAGATCGACGACCCGCTGCAGCCGTTGCGCGACTCCCGTCAGGCACTGCTCTGGCGGGCGGAGGTGGGCACCGCGTCCCGCCTCCCGCTCGCCCCGGTGCTGCGCAAGGCGGTCCTGCGCGCGATCGACCACTACGACGTGCACCAGCGCAAGGTGCTCGGCGCGGTCGTCGACGGCGTGGAGCACACGCTCGGCGCGGTCGTCGGCGACGTCGAGCACTCGATCGGCGCGCTGGTGGCCCGGCTGGAAGCCGTCGAACGCGACACCGAACGGCTGTCGGTGATCGAGCGCGACGTGTCGGTGATCGCGGAGCAGGGCCGTGAGCTGGGTGAGGACGTCACGCGGCTCGACACGTCGCTCAAGTCGCTCACGGACCTCGCCGACGGGCTGGACACACAGCTCGCCGCCGCCATCGACGAACGCCTGGGCAAGGTCTGGGAACGTCTGGAGGCGAGCGACCGCAAGGCGTTCGAGATGTTCTCCGCGAGGGACCGCAGGCTGGACGACGACGAGGCGCGGTTCGCGCACGTGGTCGAGGACGTCGAGGCCGTCTACCAGGCACAACGGCTCCGGCACGCCCCCGTGCCGCCGGACGCCGACGTGGTCGTGTGCGACGCGGGCACGTTGCTCATGCCGAAGGACGCCGTGGTGTACCCGTGGCTCCAGCACAACCGCTCGTGGGAGATCGGCGAGGCCGATCTCATGGCCGAGCTGGTGGGCGACGGGACGTTCCTCGACATCGGCGCGCACGTCGGCTACCACACGTTGCGGCTGCTCCAGCGCACGTCGGGCATGGCGGGCGCGGTCGCGGTGGAGGCCAACCCGGTCAACGCCGAGTTCCTCACCCGCAACGTGCGGGTCAACATCGGCGACGGGGCTCCGGTGACGGTGCTGTCCATGGCCGCCTGGGACTCCGAGACCGAGATCCGGCTGGTGCAGGCCGAGGAGAACAACAGCGGCGACTACCGGGCTCACGAGGGCTCCGGTGCCGGTGTGGTGATCCCCGCGGTCCGGCTCGACGGACGCGACGAGGTGACCTCGCGCCGGATCTCGCTGGTCAAGATCGACCTGCAGGGCCGGGACCACCGGGCGCTGAACGGGCTCACCGCCATCGTCGAACGGGACCGGCCGCACGTCGTGTGCGAGTTCGACCCCGGCGCGATCGAGGAGCTCGGCGACGACCCGGCCGAGGTGCTGGCGGAGTACCGGGCGCTCGGCTACGAGCCGTCGCCGGTGCGTGAAAACGGCACCTCAGGTGGTGAGTACACCGACGCCGAACTGATCGCGGAAGCGCTCGGAGCGGAGTCGGGGTTCACGACTTTGTGGTTGCGACCCGGCTCACCTGCGCAAAGCTAGGAAATTTGCCATAGCGTCCTGCGACAATCGACGGGTGGCGACCACGATCGCCACCCGTTCGTCGTCTTCTGGGGAGGGATTGCCCGCGTGGAGGACGGTCGCCGCAAGGTCCGGCCGGCGCAGCTGCTGAGCGTGCTCGCGGTCGTGGCCGTGCTGGCGGGTGTCATGGTGGGCAGCTGGCTGATCTGGGGAGGACGGCCGCTGCCCGCGAGCGCCCACAACCTCGAGCTGACCGGCGAGGAAGGCCGGCTGGCCGCCGATCCTCTCGCCGTCGCCGACTTCGACTCCGGGCTGGAGAGCTACGCGTCCGTGCGCAGCTGGCCGCAGGTCAAGAACATGCGGTTCCTCAGCGAGACGGAGATCGACATCTACCAGGACGGTGGCGCGGGGGCGGCGCGCGTGGCCGTCTCGTCACGCCATCCGGCGGGCAAGGTCATCGTCGCCGTCGTGCAGCTGCGGAACCGGCAGGCGGCGATCGCGGCCGCCAACGGGCTCGACGCCTACCAGTCCGAAGCGGGCTTCCGCAGGCGTGAGACGGACTCCTCGTCCGTGGTGCGGGAGATGGAGGTGTTCCCGGTGAGCGGGACGTCCGATCCCGAGCGCAGGCCGGTGGTCCGCGCGCACTACGTGCACCGCGACCTCGTGGTGCGCCTGGAGCTGCACGCCAACACCGCTCAGGACGCGCGGAACGAGTTCGACGCGCTGGTGGAGCGGCAGCTGAAGGTGTTGCCCGCCGATGGTTGACCAGGTGGTGCGGACGAAGCAGGAATCGGGGCTGACCGTGCTCACGGCGGCGGGGGTCGTCCTCGTCGGCTACAGCTACCTCTTCGGGCTGTGGACGAGCCGCCACGGGGAGTCGCCCGACCTGCTGCTGACGATCCGCGGCTGGGTGAACCAGCCGACCGGCATCGGTGAGGACTTCGGGTTCCTCGGGATCGCGTTGCTGCTGCTCGCGACCGGGTACGTGCTCTCGGAGGCGGCGAAGCGACTGCCGGCGGTGCAGCTGCTGGCCTTGCTGGCGCGGACCGTGCTGCCGGTCGTGGTCGGCGCGGTGCTGGTCAGCACGCTGCTGGTGCTGGTCGGTGCGACACCGTTGACGGAACCGGAGGACCCCTCGCTGTCGATCTGGGCGGTGCTCGCGAACCTCTGGCTCGTGCCCCGGTTGTTCGGGCAACCTTCGTTGATCGGGCTCGATGCTCCTGTCACGGCTGCCTTCTTGTTCGTGCTGCTGTTGTTCGCTGTCTTGCCGTTGTTGCAACGTCCGGTGATCGCGTCGATCGTGCAGCTCGAGGTCATCGGCGCGCTCGTCCTGCTGGGCGGCTGGGCGGGTGAGGTCGACGCGCCGTCGTTCCTGCACGAGCTCGGGCTGGTCGCGGGCTACCTGCCGTTGCTGCTGATCGGTCAGCTGGCCTGGATGTCCAGGGCGGGTGTGCTGAACGTGCGGATCGGCGTCGGGCTGGGAGCACTGGCCTGGTTGCTGCTCGTGGTGCACGACCGGCTGTTCCCGGAGCTGGGCGGCTGGTGGCGCCCGTTGGGCGGCGCCTACGCGGTGCTGCTGTTGCTGATCGCGGTGCCGCGTGGTGCCTCGGTCGCGGACGTGGCACCGGTGCGCTGGCTCGCGAGCCGCGCGCTGCCGTTGTTCTTCTCGATCGTGGTGGCCGGGTACGCCGTGCTCGGACTCCAGAGCGGCTGGATGCCGCTGGTGCTGGCGATCCCGATCGCGTTCGCCGCGGCCGGTCTCTGCGCCGAAGGCCTGCATCGCGCCGTGGGGCGGTTCCTGTGACCGACACCCTGACCAAGCCGGTGCCGCCGGTCGCCGAACGGCAGCCGAGCGGATACATGCACGGGCTCGACCTGCTGCGCATCCTCGCGTCGGTCGGCCTGGTGCTGACCCACCTGACGGCCTGGTTCGCGCTGCGGGACAAGGACTACTGGCTCGCCCTCTGGGTGCAGCGCGACGTCGTGGGCACGCTGCACCTGAACTCGCACCTGTCACTCCTGGGCGTGGCGCTGTCCTTCGTGCTCAGCGGTGTCGTCGTGACGCACGTGGCCTCCCGGGAACGTCCGCTGCAGTTCCTGTGGCGCCGCGTCGTGCGGCTCATGCCGCTGCTGTGGGTCGTCACGCTGCTGGCCTGGACGCTGATCAACCTGGGCTACCAGGTGTCGGCGGCGAAGGAGAGCGACCTGACGTTCGGCGCGCTGGTCAGCGGCATGTTCCTGGTGAACTTCTTCATGGACCCGCCGGTGGCGCTGGTCGCGGTGACGTGGACGCTGACCATCCAGATCGTGTTCTACGCGTACGTGGCGGCGACGATCCCGTTGCTGCGCCGCAAACCGTGGATCCCGCCGCTGGCCGCCGTGCCGTTGTGCTTCATCACGTTGCTGGTCACCGACGGCTTCTCGGGCAGCACCGCGTTCCAGATAGGCCAGTTCGGCGCGTACCTGCCGGTGCTGGTGATCGGCCAGCTGATCTCGCTCGTGCACTCGGGCAAGGTGCATCCGCTCGCCGGCACCGCGATCGGCGCCGCCCACTTCGTGCTGTTCATCTGGGTGCACAAGGCCACCGGCTACACCCTGCAGGGCGACTCGATGCCGCGGACGGTGTTCATCGCGGTACTGCTGACGATCGTGCTGGTGTCCGCCTCGGGCCCGGTGTCGCGGTCGGCGTTCGTCCGCGGCTGGTCCAAGCGCACGTACGCCATCTACCTCGTGCACCTCAGCTGCCTGTACCCGCTGTTCGACACTCTTATGGGTGTTCTCGACCCGAACCTCGTGGTCGTGCTGGGACTCGCGCTGACGGCGCTCGTGGCCGAGATCCTGCACAGACTGGTCGAAATGCCTGCCCACAACGCCGTTCGGCGCTGGGAGAAGCGGACCAAGCGCTGATCTGAACCGTATCCACCAGGTGCGCCACTCGTTGCTCCTGGTGTGCAGCACCCCGCCGCCGAACAAGGGCAGAAGACCAGGGTCGCGTTCGTCGACATCGGCCGGGCGGTAGCCGCGTTGCTGGTCGTCTACAGCCACCTGTCCGAGCAGTGGGTGGCCAAGGTCGAGGGCGACGACGCGCCGGTCTTCAACTTCGTCGACGCGCTGACGTCCGACCCGATGCACATGAGCCTGCAGGGCATCGGGCAGATCGCCGTACCGTTCTTCTTCCTGGTCAGCGGGTTCGTCGTGACGCCGATCGCGATGAAGCAGGGCCAGTGGCGCTTCGCCGTGAACCGGTTCGTGCGCGTCTACATCCCGCTGACGTTCGTCGTGCTGCTGACGGCGTCGGTGATGGCGCTGGGCGCCGACGCGCACGCCGTCGTCGTCGGCCAGAACCACGACATCACCCCGTGGTCGATCATCACCAACTCGCTGGCGATCAACTACCTGATCGTGCCGCAGGTCGTGCTGGTCGGCGTGGCGTGGACGCTGGTCGTCGAGGTCATCTTCTACACCCTGCTGGTCCTGCTGCTGCCCGTGCTGCGCCGGCAGGTGTGGCTCGCGATCGCGATCCTGCTGGTGTTCGTCTTCGTCGTGCTCATGTCGCGGCGCGAGTTCGGCGCGTCGTGGGCGTTGTTCGCGGTGAACGTCTCGTACCTGCCGATTCCGATCCTCGGGCAGATCATCTGGGCCACCACGACGCGACGCATCCCGCTGTGGGCGGGCGGCGTGTTCTTCGGCATCGCGTGGTCGTTGTACGTGCTGGGCGAGCACCTGCAGGTCGGCCGGCTGGACACCTCGTACAACCTGGCGTTGATGGTCGCCGTGCTGTGCTTCTTCATCGGCCTGTTCGCCGAGCCGCGGCTGCGCGAGCGCAGGATCTGGATCGCGCTGTCCGAGCGCAGCTACTCGATCTACCTGCTGCACGGCCTGGTGGCGTTCAGCCTGCTGAGCCTGATGCGGCCGGCGCTGCCGCTGTGGCTCGCCATGGTGCTGGCGATGGTCGGCCTGGCCGTCGTCGTCGAGCTGAGCTACCGGCTGGTCGAGAAGCCCAGCCACGTGCTCGCCCGCAGGCTGTCCCGGCGCAGGCGGCCCGCCGACACCCCGTCCTCGCCGCAGGTCGTCACGGCCGAGATGACCGTGGAGATCCCGCGCGTGGACAAGGCTGCCGCCGAGCCCGTCGCGGCGGTGAGGCCCGAGGAGCCGGTGGAGCCGGTGGAGTCCGCCGAGGAGCAGACGACGTTGCTGCCGCGCGTGCCCGCGTTCCCCACCGAGGACCCGGACGAACGCCGCAGACGCCGGCTGGAGGACAGCGCCACTCAGGCCATCTCGGTGGCCTCGTTGCTCGCGAAGCAGGAGCAGGAGGGTCAGCGGCGCGACCGCCGGCCGACAAATCGCCCCGTGCAGTGAGTTGGTCCCACTTGCAACCAGTCCCGAGTGCTACACGTCTACTACGGGTGTAGGAAGCCACTCGGAGGCGACACATGTTGATCACCGTGACATTAGTCACATTGGGCGGTTTGGCGTTCTTGGTGCGAACCGTAGCGGTCCTCCTGGCCGTTTCCTCTTCCAAGAAGGCCAACGATTACCCTGCGCCACAAACGTCCACCAATTGAGATACTCGTTCGGAGTACGTCTTACGGCGGAACGTTGACTTACCGTACGATCCTTTCGGGTCGTATGACTGATCAGTCACCCGAAGGGGACCTCACAGGGGTAGGTGCGCCATGGACCACGCACTGAACAAGGTCATCGAGCTGCGCGAGAGTGGCTTTCAGTTCCTCCACCTGAGGGACGACGCCGGGCAGCTCGACCGAATCATGGCGTTCAAGCAGCGCAGAGGCTTCATCGACTCGATCCTGTTCTGGTCGGAGACCGAGGCGCGCGCGGGACGACTTCCCGCAGTTCGCGACTCCGCTCGTCCGGCTCAGGCCGTGTGGATCTACGAGGGCCCGTTGGTCGAGGCCGTGGACAGGCTGCTGGACCTGCCTGAACCCGGCGCGCGCAACGCCCCCACGTTGATGAAGGCGACGGCATCGGATCTCGCCGTCGTGACGACGCTGCCGTTCAAGCTGAAGTTGCCGCCGGGGGCCATCGCCTAGCCCGGCTCGTCAGTCCTTTTCGAAGTCGCCGCGCATTGTGGCGCCCGTTTACTGCGCGTTTCGGGCGCGGCGACCTCGAAATCACGTCTCGTTCGGACCGTCCGGCCGTGTCCAATACGACCAGAATCGTGACGGTCGGTAGCACGAGGGCTCGCGTCCACGCTGGGCCGCGTTACAGCGCAGGCGTCATGCCAAAGGATGAAGAACTTCCCTCTCCTGAGTTACGCAGCTTGATGTAGAGGGCCCGGACACGAAACGTTCGCGCCCATGAACCTCAGGAAGACCGTCGCGGGGGCCGCTGTCGCCCTCGGCAGCACCGCGCTCATGCTCGGCCTGGGTGGTACCGCGCACGCCGCCGACCACGCGGACGTCACCGCCAACACGCAGCCCGACCTCGGTGGTCAGCTGGGCGACATCGCCCAGGCCGGCAACCTCGCGTCCGTCGACACCGCCGACACCGCCGGCAAGATCCAGGCGATCAACGCCGAGGACGTCAACGTCGACGCGCTCGTCGAGAACGTCGACGCCGGCGCCACCGGTCTCCCGGCCGCGACGCTGCTCGGCCTCAACGAGCCGGCCGGCGACCCGCACGGCTTCGCGCACCTCGACATCTGATCCACAGGACTTTCCTGGCCGGGGCGGCGCCCGATTCCCTCCCCCTCGAATCGGGCGCCGTTCCACTTTCTAGGAGCGGAACGCCTTGGGCATCAAGAAGATCGTCGCTTCCGCCGGCATCGCCGCGGGCGCGCTCGCCGCGTTGACCGGTACCGCGCACGCCGCACCGCAACTGCCCGACGTCGACCCGGTCGGCAAGATCAGCGAGCTCGGCGACAGCGCAGGCGTGTCCACCCTGCACAACTTCGGTGGTGCCAACGTGGAGATGATCCACGACGGTTCCAAGGTCGTCGACAGCCGGCCCTAACGGCCTGCCGCATACCCCTGCGCGCCGCGTGGATTCGCACCGGCGCGCAGCAGTCCGTCCGCGGCATCCCGTGCCACGGCGGACATCCGGCCGAGCGTCCACTCGCCCGCGTCCACGATCCGGTGGCCCCGCTCGCGCAGCGCCACCAGGACGTCCGCGCCGACGCGCGACTCGATGACCAGCTCTCCCGGGGTCCAGGCCCTCGGGTAGAACGAGCTCGGGAACGCGTTCGAGTGCCACATCGGCGAGTCGATCGCCTCCTGCAGGTTCAGCCCCGCCTGGTGCGCGAGCCAGAAGCCGAGCTGCCACTGGTCCTGCTGGTCGCCGCCGGGCGTGCCGAACGCCAGGGCCGGCCGTCTGTCGCGCAGGGCCATCGACGGGGACAACGTGATCCGCGGGCGCTTGCCGGGGGCGAGCGAGTTCGGCAGATCCCTGTCCAGCCAGAACATCTGGGCGCGGCTGCCCAGGCAGAAGCCGAGCGACGGGATCGTCGGCGAGGACTGCAGCCAGCCGCCGGACGGGGTCGCCGAGACCATGTTGCCCCAGCGGTCCACGACGTCCACGTGCACCGTGTCGCCGCGCGTCACGCCGGAACGTTCCACCGTCGGCTCCCCGATCGCACCGGTCGGGTCGGAGATCGCCTGGGACGGTCCGTCGGTGATGTGCTTGGGCAGCAACGGTTCCCGGCCGTCCGGCGAGCCGGGCCGGAGCTCGAACGACGCGGTGTCGCCGATCAACGCGCGGCGCTGCGAGGCGTACTCGCGCGACAGCAGCGTCTCCAGCGGAACGTCCGGGGTGTCGCCGTACCAGGCCTCCCGGTCGGCGAACGCGAGCTTGGCCGCCTCGACGGCGAGGTGCAGGGTCTCGGCGGTCGGCTTTCCGTCCACGTAGGACAGGTCGTAGCCCTCCAGGAGCCGGAGCTGTTGCGCCAGAACGGGTCCCTGCGTCCACGCGCCGGCCTTCACGAGCGACCACTCGCCGAAGTCCGCCACCACGGCGTCCTCGTAGGACGCCTCCCAGGACGCCATGTCGGCACCGGTCAGCACGCCCGCGTGGTCACGGCCGGAGTCGTCGCGGAACTCCGAGCGGCAGAACTCGTCGATCTGCGCGGCCACGAACCCCTGCGACCACGCCCGGCGCGCCGCCTCGATCTGCGCCTCGCGGTCGGAGCCGGCGGCCTCGGCGGCGGCGAGCAGCCACTCCCAGGTGTCGGCGAGCTTCGGGTTGCGGAACCGGCCGCCGGGCGCGGGCAGGACGCCGTCGGGCATCCACTGCGCGGCCGAGGAGGGCCAGTGGTCGCGGAAGAGGTCGGCGACCATCGAGATCGTGTGCACCGCGCGTTCGACGAGAGGAAAGCCCTCGCGGGCGTAGCCGATGGCCCGATCGAGCACGTCGCGCAACGACTTGGTGCCGTGGTCACGCAGAAGAGTGAGCCAGCCGTCCCACGCACCCGGCACCGTCGCGGCGAGCAGACCGCTGCCGGGGACGAGGTCCAGCCCGAGGCCGGCGTAGTGCTCGATGGACGCTCCGGCCGGCGCGACGCCCTGCCCGCAGAGCACGCGCGGGGCCGCTCCGGCCGCCGAGAAGATGATCGGCACCTCGCCGCCGGGGCCGTTGAGGTGCGGTTCGACCACCTGCAACACGAATCCGGCGGTGACCGCGGCGTCGAAGGCGTTGCCGCCCTCCTCCAGGATCGCCATGGCCGACGCGGAGGCCAGCCAGTGGGTCGAAGCGACCATGCCGAAGGTGCCGACGAGTTCGGGGCGCGTGGTGAACACCCGTTAAAGGTATGCGACGCTAACTATCTTGCGTGACTCCGAGTGACGCATGCCCCACCCCCGAATGGAGCAGTCGCCTGATCGGCGGGTCAAGAATCCCGAATGGCCGCACACCCTGACCTCGTACAACTTTGGTCGTAGCCGACGGTCACAGATCTCCTACCAGAGGTCTACCGGCGCGGGCGATGTTTCAACCAAGATCAAACTGCACACTTCTAGGCATGGGAATTCTGACCATCGCAACGATCTTCATCGGTCTCGCGTTCGTGGCGGCGGTGCCGTTGGTGGCCCTGCTCCACTGGTCCGACCGCTGATGTCGAGGTAACGACCGTTAACCTCCTCGCGAGCACTTCGCTTCGAGGAGGATGAAGGCATGGAGATCTCGGGTACCGCGGCCATCGTCACCGGTGGCGCGTCCGGTCTCGGCGGCGCCACCGCACGTGCGCTCGCCGCGCGTGGAGCGCAGGTGTTCGCGCTCGACCTGCCGAGCGCCATCGAGCAGGCGGACGCGATCGAGAACGTCACCTACCTGGCCGCCGACGTGACCTCGGGTGAAGAGGTCCAGGCCGCCGTCGACACCGCCGCAGGCTCGGGTTCCCCGCTGCGCATCACGGTCAACTGCGCGGGCATCGGCCCGTCGTCGCGCACCGTCGGCAAGACCGGCCCGCACGACCTCGACCTCTACCGCAAGATCATCGAGGTCAACCTCATCGGCACGTTCAACGTCCTGCGCCTGGCCGCCGCGGCCATGGGCAAGACCGAGGAGCTCGAGCACGGCGCACGCGGCGTCATCATCAACACCGCGTCGATCGCCGCGTTCGACGGCCAGATCGGCCAGGTCGCCTACGCCTCGTCCAAGGGCGGCGTCGTCGGCATGACCCTCCCGGCCGCCCGCGACCTGTCGAACGTGGGCATCCGCGTGCTGACGATCGCGCCCGGCATCGTCGACACCCCGATGCTCGCCACGGTCTCCGACGAGTTCCGCGCGGGCCTCGCCGCCGGCGTGCCGTTCCCGAAGCGCCTGGCGCAGCCGTCCGAGTACGCGCAGCTCGCGCTCTCGATCATCGAGCACGACTACCTGAACGCGGAGGTCATCCGCATGGACGGCGCCCTCCGCATGGCTCCCCGCTAGAGGTTCCCGGCTAGAGATCTCCCGCGTACGGCAAGCGGGACATGGCGTCCGAGGTCATCCACTCGCGCAGGCGGTGGGTGGCCAGGACGTCGTCCTCGTTGTACTCCAGCAACCGCTGCCGCTGCGCCACGTCGAGCTCGTCACCCTCGTTCAGCCCCACCGCGGCCCGGTACCAGCGCATCGAGTTCTCACCGCCGGCCTCGGGATCGCGCCACGAGAACCCGGCGACCGGCGCGATGACCTTCAGGCCCTTGCCGTGCGCGCAGAGGAACTGCTCGCGGACGATGCCGAAGAGGTCGACCCAGGAGTCCGACTCGATGAACTCCTTGATCTGCGCGACCGTCGGGATGCCGGGCTTGCCCGCGAACCGTTCGGCCGACGCCAGCAGCCAGCGGTTCTCGGCCAGCTCGTTGTAGCAGTAGGCGCGGAACGAGAGCCCGCGTGCCTTGGCGCGCAACCGGATGCCGGTCAGCCAGGTCCAGAACTCGGCGAACGAGCGGGCCTCGTCGTCGCACGGCAGCGCGTCCCACGTGACGAACGCGCGGTAGCCCTGCGGTTCGTCGATGTCCTTGCCGGACAACAGGCAGCCCCACATGTACGCGCCGAGGTCGCCGAAGCTCTCCATGTCGACGTCGACCTCGACGTCCGCGCGCGGCACGTTCATCTCGGGCACGCGGCGCACCAGCGTGAGGTCGCGCAGCCACGCCCGCGCCAGCACCACGGCGTCGCCGAACGGCATGCCGACGAGCTGGATCGGGCCGTCGGCGGTGGGGTCGAGCTCGGCCAGCTTGTCCACAGTGGACAGACCGATCTTCCGCAACGCCGCCGCGTCCTCGCCGCGCACGACGAGGCTGACGTCCCTGCCCTGCTTGAGATCGCTGTCGCAGGTGGGCCACCACGGGCACGTCTTGCAGTCGACGATCCGCGACGGCCGCGCGAGCGGTTCCTTCTGGTTCGCCGCGGCCAGCGCCACGGACAGCCGGTCGCTGAACCGCGCGTCGTACTCGGCCAGCGCGTTGCGGCCGCCCGGCCAGGTCGGCGCCTCCAGGTCGTGCCACAGCACCACGTCGGCGTCCATGCCGATCACGCCGCCGGTGGCCCTGCCGTTGCGCGCGTACCCGGCGGCCTGCAGCTGCCGTTGCGCGTGGGCGAGCCTGAGCTGGTCACGGGGCTGCGGCCGGACCTTGCGGTGCGGGTCCGTGCGGCTGCCGTCGGGCAACGGGATGCTCAACGGCGAGGTCTTCGCGCCCTGACCGGGGTCGGTGATCTTGTGCCGCACGACCAGCACCGGCACGTAGCCGGTGGAGTCCTTGACCAGCAGGTCGATTCCGCCACGCCGGCCACCGCGCGGGTCGCGGGGCAGCGCGGCGCCCCAGATGTACGGCGTGCCCATCTCCATCGCCGCGAGCGTCACCCGTTCGCGGTCGGCACTGCGCACGTCGGGCCCGCTCGGAACCTCGAAGAGATTCGAGCCGACAATTCTGCCGAGCGCGTCCGCCACCGCACGACGGTGGTTCGTCGCGTCCGCTTTCCGTTGCTCCGAAGCCGGATCCGGCGCCGCCTTGGGAGCGTCGCGCATCTCCGGATCGTTTTCGAGGTGCACCCGCCGCCGACAACGAGTGACCACGCCGGCGTCTAGCTGCACCTGGGAAGTCACAGGATGCAGGGTATGTCGCGCGCCTACCTGATGTGTCAGCAACCTGGGCAGTAAGTTTCACGTGACGGAGGAGGAGTACCCGAATGGCGCGCAAAGCGAAGTCCGGCTTCACGCCCGGCCGAGCGAAGAACCTGGTCGGTGTCGCGAAGGTGGTGGGCCCCGCCCTCATTCCGGTGCTGGCGCCGGTGATCGCGCGCGGAGCTGGGGTTTTGAGCGAGCAGTACGACCGCTATCGCGCCCGCAGGCTCGGCATCGACGTCGCCGACATCGGCAAGTACTCCGGTTACGGCGCCCGCCTGCACGCGCGAATTGTCGGCTTTTCGGAGTCGTTGGAGACATTGCGAGCGGCAGATTCCGATTGGGTTTCGAAGACCGAGACGCGGCTCGCTCAGTTGCTCGCGGCCGTGCGCGCTTCCGAACGCATGCCGACGGCCCGGCGCAAAGCAGCGCACCGGGCCGTCGCGACTGATCTGGACGTGCTGGAGCAGGAGTTGCTCAGGCGTTTGAACGTTCGCTGACTTCCGGCACCTTGCCGGTCACCTGTGCCACGGCTTTGACCGCCGCCTCCTCGACCACCTGACCGGGGTCGAGGTGCGCGGTGACCTCCTCCATCACCTCGGCCACGCGTTCCTCGCGCCGGATCATCGGGTCGGACCGCAGGTCCTTGGCCAGCGAGACGCAGAGCCCGACCATCACCACCATGAACGGCAGCGCCACGATGATCGTGAGGTTCTGCAGGCCGGTCAGCGCGTTCGACCCGCCGACGAGCAACATCACCGCGGCGACGGCACCGGTCAGCACGCCCCAGAAGATCACCACCGGCTTCTTGGGCGCGATGGTGCCCTCCTGCGAGAGCGTTCCCATCACGATCGACGCCGCGTCGGCGCCGGACACGAAGAAGATCGCCACCAGGATCATCACGATCACGCCGGCGATTGCGGCGAGCGGGAACTGGTCCAGCAGCGTGAAGAGCTGCGACTCCGGCGTCGACTGGGTGGCGATGTCCACACCCGACCGCTGTTCGAAGATGGCCGTGCCACCGAGGATCGCGAACCACACCAGCGACACCGCGGACGGCACCAGGATCACGCCGGCGACGAACTGCTTGATCGTGCGGCCGCGCGAAATGCGGGCGATGAACATGCCGACGAACGGCGTCCACGAGATCCACCACGCCCAGTAGAAGATCGTCCACCCGGACAGCCACGTCTCGGTCGCGTCGCCACCCGAGGCGGCGGTGCGGCCGGCCATGTTCGCGAGCTCGCGGAAGTAGTCGCCCAGCGCGGTCGGCACCAGGTTCAGGATGAAGACCGTCGGGCCGACGACGAACAGGAACAGCGCCAGCACCACGGCCAGCACCATGTTCGTGTTCGACAGCCACTGGATGCCCTTGGCGACACCCGAGACGGCGGACGCGACGAAGGCGACGGTCAGGATCGCGATGATCGCGACCAGCACGCCCTTGCCGACGTCACCCGCCCAACCGGCCGCCTCCAGCCCGCTCCCGATCTGCAGGGCGCCGAGACCGAGGGAGGCGGCCGAGCCGAAGAGGGTCGCGAAGATCGCCATCACGTCGATGGCGCGACCCCAGCCGGAGGAGGCGCGCTTGCCGAGCAACGGCGCGAACGCCGAGCTGATCAGCGACGAACGGCCCCGGCGGAAGCTCGAGTAGGCGATCGCGATGCCGACGATGGCGTAGATCGCCCACGGGTGCAGCGTCCAGTGGAAGAGCGTCGTGGCCATCGCGGTCTCGAGGGGGTCGCCCTCGGTGCCGGGCGGCGGCGTCACGTAGTGCGTCAGCGGCTCGTTCACGCCGTAGAACATGAGCCCGATGCCCATGCCGGCGCTGAACATCATCGCGACCCACGACACGGTTTTGAACTCGGGTTTTTCGTCGTCCTGCCCCAGCGGGATCTTGCCGTAGCGACTGAACGCCAGCCACAGCGCGAAGACCACGAAGCCAGTGGCGGAGAGCACAAAAGCCCAGCCCAGATGCTGGATGATCCAGCCGAGCGCGGCCTTCGAAGCCGACGCCAACGAGTCTGTACCGACGATCCCCCAGGTCACGAACGCAAGCGTGAGACCTGCGGCAACGCCGAAAACAACCCGGTCGGTCTTCCCCGGCTTGTCGCATTGAACGGTCATGCGGCCCGGGCTACCCGCTCGTAGACCTGGCCAAACTCCTCCGATTACCCTCAAGTCTCGTGAGCACCTGGTCGAGTGAGTTGCGCACCCTGCGTGGTGCCGCACTTGCGCTGACCTCTGCCGCGCTCACGATCACCGCCCACGGTCTGGGCGGCGGCCGGCTGTCCGAGTTCATCCACGCGGTACCGCTGGTGGTGCTGATCGCGTTCGCCGCGTCGTCACTCGCCGACAAGCGCTCCGGGAAGCTCTCGGTCATAGCCGGGCTCGGCACGGCCCAGCTCGCCCAGCACCTGCTGCTGACCTGGGTCAACCACGAGCACACGAACACGCTGACCGCTCAGATGTTCGTGGCGCACCTCGTCGCCGCGACGCTGACCGGCATCCTCCTGTTCCACGCGGAGAACGCCCTGTTCAGGCTGTTCGCCGCGGTCACCCGCCTGATCCCCCGCAGGCTCACGCCGCTGCCGGTCACCACGCCGGCGCGGACGTTCACCGGCACGCCGTACGTCCGGAGCGCGCACCAACTGGACCTCGTGCGGGCGAATCGGCGGCGCGGCCCACCCATCGGCTCCTGATCATCCGTATCCCCTTGCAAGCCCCCTTTGGCATCAGGAGCCACAACTTCATGTCGACAAATCGCTTTGGCGTGCGCACGCTCGCCGTCCTCGCCGTTGCCGGACTCGCCGTGCTCGGCACCCCGACCATCGCCTCCGCCCACGTCAGCGCCCAGCCCGCGGAGTTCACGCAGGGCGGCCGCGCCACGTTCGCGTTCCGCGTGCCGAACGAGCGGGACAACGCCGGCACCACCAAGATCGAGGTGACGCTGCCGCAGGACACGCCGCTCACCTCGGTCCGCACCAAGCCGCTGACCGGCTGGAAGGCCGAGGCCGTCAAGGGCAAGCTCGACAAGCCCGTGACGATCGCCGGCAAGGAGGTCACCGAGGCGTTCACGTCCATCACCTGGACCGCCGACGCCGGTGTGAAGATCGGCGTCAACCAGTACGAGGACTTCCAGGTCGCCCTCGGCACGCTCCCGGAGAAGGACACGCTGCTGCTGCCGGTCAAGCAGACCTACGAGAACGGCGAGGTAGTCGACTGGGCACAGCCCGCCGGCGCCGACGGCAAGGAGCCGGAGCACCCGGCGCCCGCGCTGAAGCTCGCCCCGAAGAAGGCCGGCGACGACGGCCACGGCAGCAGCCACGGTTCGGCCACCAACACCTCGGCCGAAGGTGAGACGCACGAGGCGTCTGCGGGCACCGACAACACCGCCCGCTACCTCGGCGGTGCCGGCCTCGCCATCGGCGCGCTCGGCCTGGGCTTCGGCGTCGGCGCCATCCTGCGTTCGCGGCGCAAGGCATGAAGCGCGCTCTGATCGCGTTCCTGTTCGCTGGTGCGGCCGTGCTCGCCACGGCCGCCCCCGCGGCGGCGCACAACGCACTCATCGGCAGCGACCCGAAGGACAAGACCTCGCTGGAGGTCGGTCCGACGACCGTCACGCTGACGTTCGACCAGGACGTCCAGGGTGGTCAGGGTATCAACGAGATCACGGTGACCGACGCGAGCGGTGGTCACTACGAGGTCGACGGCGATCCGACGATCAAGGACACCGCAGTCACGCAGAAGGTCAACGCCCTCGGCAAGGCCGGCGAGTACAAGATCGGCTACCGCATCCTGTCCGCCGACGGCCACCCGGTGAACGGCGAGCTGACGTTCACGCTGACCAAGGACGGCACCGGCACGGCCACGGCGGCGGTGAGCTCCGAGGCACCCAGCGACTCCGGCGGCGGCCTGCCCATCTGGGTGTGGATCGTCGGCGCGGTCGTGCTGCTGGGCGGTGGCGTGTTCTTCGCCCTGCGCGGTGGCGGGGGCGCGAAGGCATGAGCGACGTCCGGACCGCCGCCCCCACCCACTACCGCGTGCTCGCCGGACTGCTGTTCGGCGCACTCGGTGGCATCGCGCTCGGCCTCGTGCTGGCACCACCCGTCGTGGTCGCCGGGGTCACCGATGCCGGGGCGGCGGTCCGGTACGGGCTCCCCGTCACGCGAGTCCTGCTCGACGTCTCGGCGACGATCGTCGTCGGGCTCTCGCTCCTGCCGAAGCTGCTCGGCTTCGACCGGCCCACGCACACCGAACCGGTCATGCGGCTGGCGCGCCCGGCCGCGGTCGTCGCCGCGGCGGTCTGGGTGGCCACGGCGCTGACGGCGATCGTGCTCCAGGCCGCTGAGCTGCGACCGGGCAGCAACGTCAGCCTCGGCAACGCCGTCGACTACATCGCGAACGTCGGTGCCGGCAAGGGTCTGCTGTTCAGCGCGGCCTGCGCGTTCGTCTACCTGATCATCGGCGTGATGGCGGTGCGCAGCGGCGAGTCCGTACCCGCTGAGCTGCGGATTCTCGTGTCGATGTTCGGACTGCTGCCGATCCCGGTGACCGGGCACGCCTCCAACTGGAAGTACCACGACTACTCGATGGTCTCCATGGAGCTGCACGTGCTGGGCGCGGCCGCGTGGACCGGTGGGCTCGGCGCGTTGATGGCGCTCGTGGCCTACCGCAAGGGACTGCTGGCGATCGCACTGCCGCGGTTCTCGAAGATCGCGACCGTCAGCCTGGTCGTCGTCGCGGTGACGGGCCTGTTCAACGGGTTGCTGGAGCTGGTCCTCAACCCCGTCGTGCCGTTCCCGCAGTCGCTGTTCACGACCGGCTACGGCCTGCTGTTCCTCGGCAAGACCGTGTGCGCGGGGCTGATCGCGGTGCTCGGCGCGCACATCCGGTGGCGGTTGCTGCCGAAGATCTCCCAGCACAAGGTCACCGCGATCGTCCAGTGGGCGATCCTGGAGGTGACGATCATGGGCATCGCGTTCGGGCTCGCCGTGGTGCTGAGCCGCGCGCCCGTCAGCTGAACCCCGTAGCCACCCTGACCAGGTCCGCAACGGCCCGCGACCTGCTGTGCGGCGGCCACGCGATCACCGTGGTCACCTTCGGCGCGTCGACCACCGGCACCGCGGCCAGGCCTTCGAGCAGGCCGACGCGGACGACCTCCGGCATGACCGCGGCGGCCCGTCCGAGCGCGATCATCTGGAACAGCTGCGTCAGGTTGTGCACCTCCACGCCCGGACCGGGCAGGTAGCTGCCGTCGGGCTCCGGCCAGCGGGCGAGGTCCGGCAGGTCGGCCATCCGCACCTGCGCCTCGCCGGCCAGCGGGTGCGAGGCCGGCAGGATCGCGTACTGGCTCTCCGTGTGCAGAGGCTCGGTGTCGAGGCCCTCGGTCGAGTCGAACGGCTCGTGCAGGATCGCGACGTCGGCCCGCCCGTCGAGGAGCGGTCGCCAGGTGTGCGCCTCGCACAGCAGCAGGTCGACGGCGACCGCACCGGGTTCGGCGGCGTACGCGTCGAGCAGCTTCGCCAGCAGTTCGCTGGAGCCACCGGCCTTGGCGGCCAGCACCAGCGACGGCCGGTCGACCGTCTTGGTCCGCCTCTCCGCAGCGGCGACGGCGCCGAGGATCGCCCTGCCCTCGGCCAGCAGCACCGCGCCGGCGTCGGTGAGCGAGACCTTGCGACTGGTGCGGACCAGCAACGCGACGCCGAGCCGGTGTTCGAGCTGGGCGATCGTCCGCGACAGCGGCGGCTGGGCGATGCCGAGGCGGTCCGCCGCGCGGCCGAAGTGCAGCTCCTCGGCGACCGCGACGAAGTATCGAAGCTCCCGGGTCTCCACTCCACCACGGTATCGATACCTGCCGGGTATCACTGCCGAACCGAAGTGATGTTGGTTCCCGCGAGCCGTCCGAGCACGATCAAATGCATGAGCGAACAGACGATTGCGCTGGTCACGGGCGCGAACAAGGGCATCGGGTACGAGATCGCGGCAGGGCTCGGCATGACCGTCGGCGTCGGCGCGCGGGACCCGCGACGGGGCGAGGAGGCGACGGCGAAGCTCCAGGCAGCGGGCGTCGACGCGTTCTTCGTGCCGTTGGACGTGACCGACGACGAGAGCGTCGCCGCCGCGGCGAAGCTGGTCGAGGAGAGGTTCGGCCGGATCGACGTGCTGGTGAACAACGCCGCGGTCGCCGGAGGGTGGCCGGACGCGCCGTCGACGGCCACGCCGGAGAGCATCAGGGCGGTGGTGGAGACCAACGTGATCGGCGTCGTCCGCGTCACGAACGCGATGCTGCCGCTGCTGAACCGGTCGGCGAGCCCGCGCATCGTGAACCTGTCGAGCCACGTCGCGTCGCTGACGTTGCAGAGCGAGCAGGACCTCGGCGGGGTCAGCGGGACCTACTCGCCGTCGAAGACGTTCCTGAACGCCATCACCGTCCAGTACGCCAAGGAACTGGAGAACATCAAGGTCAACGGCGCGTGCCCCGGTTACGTGGCGACCGACCTCAACGGTTTCCAGGGCAGGGACACCCCCGCGGAGGGCGCCAGGATCGCGATCAGGCTGGCGAAGTTGCCCGAAGACGGCCCGACCGGCGGTTTGTTCGACCACGCCGGGTCCGTGCCGTGGTGACGCGGATGTTCAACGTGAAACATCCACGGAAGCCGGCGGACTCGGCGAGTGGTCCGATCGGCGCGACGAGCTGCCCACGAACGGACTAATCGGTGATCAGTCGCGCCGAAGATTCTTCACGCATACGAGCGAGCCGGTTCATCGTCCGCTGACCGCGACGGTCCAGCTCACGGCTGTCGATCCAGCCGTTGGCGTAGTAGCGGTAGTCCTGAGCCAGGGCCACCAGCTCGGCGAGGTAGTCGGCGGACCGTCGCCGCCGTTCCTCGTCGAAGCCCGCCAGCAGCGGGAGCTGGGTGTCCACCACCTCGTCGAGCAACTGCGCGGATCGCAGCGCTCTCCTGGAACGCCACCTCCGAGTAAGGCTCACGCGCCGCACCTCGTCCTTCGCCCCGACCTGCCGCACCTTAGGCGTGGATTTCTCGCCCGTCGATGCTGCATTCGTGGGAGAAGGCTCTGGCGTTACCGGTTCGTGTCCCACACCATCCAATCGTGGTGCTATAGGACCCAAACGAGTTCGCAGGTCAGGCGGCCGACTCGGTGCCCGTGAAGCGTGCGACGCGATCCGCGAGCTCGCGGGCCTCGGGGTTGTTGCGGCGCTTGTCGGCTTCCTGGCGAAGCGGCTCCATGCGCTGCTTGGTGCGCACGGACTTCAGGCTTTCCGACAGGTCAACGGCCTGGCGACCGATCTTGGCGCCGTGGTCGATGTCGCCTTCGAGCAGGTGGTTGATCGCCATCGACGTCAGGTTGAACGAGCGGCTGCGGGCGTACTCGTCACCGAAGTTGTTGATCGCCTTGGACAGCGCGGGGATCGCGGTCCTCGTGTACTTGGCGTCCACCGTCTGGGCCAGCTCCGTGTGCACCGTGCCGATCATGGACGAGAGGTCGATCTCGTTGAAGAACCGCGCCCAGGCGGGGGCTTCCGCGATGTTCGAACGCGAGAACTCGTCCCGCGCGCGGCCGAGCAGCTTGAGCGCCTGCTCGTCGGACCCCATCTTCGCGTAGGCCCAGGCCTCGTTCGCGCAGAGAATGCCCACCGCGAGCTCGGAACCGGAGTTCTGCGCGGCCAACTGGCCGAGCTGGAACACCTTGAGCGCGTCGTCAGGGGCGTTCTGGTGCAAGTACACGCGGCCCATGCGGTACAGGATGTTCGCCATCAGCGCCTCGTTCTCGCCCTGCTTGGCGAGGTCGAGCGCCTGACCGAAGTGGTTGCGGGCGGAGTCCATCAGGCCCGTGTCGAACGACGTCCAGCCGGCGAGGTTGTGCAGGTCCGCCAGTGCGACGAAGAGTCGCTGGCGAACGATGTCCGTTGAGCTGGCACCGAGCATCTGCTGTCCCCAGGACAGCTGCGCGACCACCGCGTCGCGGCAGGAACCGCCGCCGTACTGGTAGTCCAGCGCACGCAACGCGCGAGTGGCCGCTTCGACCTGGCGCACATCGGTCATGCCGATGCGTCCCGGAGCCGGAGTCTGTGTGGGGTGTGAAACCCACGACCCGGAGTCCGCTCCGAACACGGCCGCGCCCACTGTCACGGCGGCGGCGTGCGCGAGGAACTTCCGACGCTTCACCGACTCGTCCTCCTCAGGATGGGGTGAGTCCGCGGTTGCGGCCACCCGTACTGCCGTTGTCTCGTCATAGGCGAGACCCATGTATCCACGTGGGACACCCAAGCCAACGGCGATCCTGGTCAGGACGTCATATGCCATCACCTGGCGTCCCTTGAGGATCTCCGAGACCTCGGACTGCGACTGCCCAGTGAGCGCCGCGATCTGGCGCTGGGACACGCCGTGCCTTCGGAGCAGCCGGTAGACCGAGCTGATCTCTCGTCGGGCAAGTGCGTCCCGCATCTCCTGGTTGTCCCACACCTCGGCGGGGATAGGAGAGCCCTGGGAACTCATGGTGTTCATCGCGCACCCTCACAGTCCGTTGGGCGTCATCGGCAGACTAGGGGCAGGTCCCCGAGCCCGAGAAGTCCTCTTCGGCGGAGCTGATCGGCCCTACCGATAACCGCTTACCGCTCACCGTAAGACTTCCACCGGTGGGCGCTGTGACGTCCCGTTCCGGGATGAATCATCGCAATCTGGATTCCGGTAAGCGAGTGAGCACGGAGAGGAACGACCTAATAGTGGACAGCTCCTCCTCAGGCTCCACCTCCATTGTGGAGACGGGTGACACCGACTCCACATGGCGCGGCATGACCGGGCAACGTCGGACGTGGCAGATCAGCTGCGGCGACGTGGTCGACCGGGACCGCCAGCTCACCGTGAAGGTCGTCCAGGGCCAAGTGGTTCTGGTGGGACCTCCCGGGGAGACGGCAGTCTTGTCCCACGACCAGCTCGTACAGCTCAGGGCCGCGCTACGCGAAGCCGCCGACCAGGCGGAAAGGTGACGGTGACGTTCAATGGACGCGATCCTCGGACAGGTTCTTCGCAACGCTGTGTGGGAACGCCTCGACCTGCTCACTGAGCTGGCGAGCCGCGCGGACGCCCCGTCCCTCCTGTCGGTGGCTCGATCCGAGCTCCCTCGGCTGACCGAGGGATGGCGTGCTCTGCTGGCAGCGCACGAGCCGGACGAGAAGGGCAACTGCCCTGAATGTTCCGGCCGTTGGCGCCAGCAGAAGTCACCTTGCTCGGTGTGGCGCGCCGCGTACGAACACCTGGTTGCGGGCGGACTCGCCCCGCGCCCGGCTCGCCACCTGCGCGAGGCCCCGGTGACTCCTCCTGTCACCCGGTCCCGCCGCGCGGTGGCTCGAGCCCACTAACGGGCGTTTGCGACTGACCTGGCGTCCCCCCGACACGACCAGGTCTGCAAACCGCCTACTGACCGGTGGTCCGCGATGTGCGAACCCCCGACCGCTACATCGCGGGCCCCGGTCAGCTTCACAACTCCACAGATTCCCGCGGGCCGGTGACGTGCACCCACCCTCCCCGACCGTCGTCGGCCCGCGGTCACCAACCACGGCCCTTGTCTGCACCTCCCACGCAGGCAAGGGCCGTTTTCACGTTCAGCGGTGGGTGCCGGTCTTCCAGGCCAGGTAGCTCGTCAGTCCGGGCAGCAGCCGGCCGGAGATCTCGAACGCCTTGAGCTGCCACGGGAACAGGTGCTCGGCGCGTTCCTTCTCCACCGCGGCCACGATCTCCTTCGCCACCCGGTCCGGCGTCACCGACGGGATCATCAACCGGGCCGCACCCGGAATCCGCTCTTCAGCGCCGGGGTTGTTGACGAAGTACTCGCTGCTCACCTTGCCCGGGACGACCTCGCTGACTCCCACGCCGGTGCCCCGCAGATCAAGCCGCAGCGAGGCCGTCAGGCCCCTCAACGCCCACCGCGCCGACTGGTATCCCACGCAGCCCGGAATCGGCACGCGCGAGACGGGCGAGTTCACGTTGACGATCCAGCCGGAGCCCCTGGAACGCATGGCGCCCAGGTACTCCCTGGTCAGGAGCAGGGCCGCCATGTACGGGACGGCGGTCATGGACACGAGTTCGTCCGGCTCGGTGTCGTCGAGGAACAGCCAGCGGCCCACACCCGCGTTGTTGACCAGCACATCAGGCGTGGGAACGGCCTCGGCGAGCGCGCGGATCTGCGCGCTGTCCGCGAGATCGGCCTGATGAGCGGTCGCCGAGCCGCCGAACTCCGTGATCCGCTTGACCTGTTGATCGAGCAGTTCGGCGCTCCGGGCCACAAGGTGGACGTGCGCGCCGCGGCCGGCGAACCGGAACGCCGCCTCCGCGCCGATTCCCTGGGACGCGCCCGTGACCAGAACCGTCTTGCCCGAGACCTGCATCAGACCACCGATCGCACTCGACTCATCAACACCGCCGCCAGCGTGGTCGCCGCCGCCGACACCGCGAACAGGCCGCGGTAGCCACCCAGGTTCGCCAGGATCATCGCAGTCAGCAGCGGAGCGATGACCTGCGGCAACGCGTTGGCCACGTTCAGCACGCCCAGGTCCTTGGCCCGGTCGGAGGCGGCCGGGAGCACCTGGGTGAGCAGCGCGATTGCGACGGCCCAGTACGTGCCGAAGCCGACGCCGAGCAGCGGGGCGGCGACCAGCGCGGCCTCCCACGTGGGAAAAGCGACCAGCAGCAGCGCCGCGACGGCCATGACGACCGACGCGAGGTAGACGTACGGCTTCCGGTGGCCGGAACGATCACTCCGTGCGCCGAACAGCACCGCTCCTGCGGCGAGCGCCACCCCGTAGAGCGCCATCAGCACCAGCAGACCGTCCTCCGGGGACGGGTGGTGGACGACGTCGCCGAGGAAGTAGAGGAGGTAGAGGGTGCCGAACGCGTTGCCGAGGTTGATCATCAGGTGGCCGAGCCACGCCCAGGCGAAGTCGGGGTGTTCCTTCGGCGAGATCCAGAACGTGGGCTTCACCGGCTTCGCGATGAGCTGCACGTCCGGTGTGCGCCACACGAAGAGAGCGGCACCCACGACGACGATGACCGCGCACGCCAGGTAGCCGTTCGTCAGTCCGCTGACCAGCAACGTCACCACGACCGCGCCCAGCACCGTGCCGAGCATCTGGCTGATGCCGATGAGCCCGCCGACCTGCGCTCGTTGCTCGACGGGCACCCGGTCCGGCACCGCGGAGGTCAGCGCGGCGAGCATGCCGCCGATCCCCGCCTGCACCAGACACCAGCCCACGGTCATGACGACCACTGACGGCGCGGTGGCCAGCACGGCCAAACCGACGGCACCGACGACCGCTCCGCCCAGCGTCCACGGGTGCCGGCGGCCGAACCGCGAGGTCGTGCGGTCGGACAGGAACCCGATCAACGGCACGACGAGCAACGAGACCAGGCCGCCGAAGCCGGTGACGATGCCGAACACCAGCTCCTTGTTAGCCCTGCTCAGCAGCTCCGCCTGCTGGGGCAGCAGCACCTGGATCGGCGCGTAGATCGCCAGCCACAGCCCGAGGTTCGCGAGGAACAGCCAGGTCATCCAGCCGCGGCGAACCCGCACCACCGGCTCAGCGAGGGCTTCACTCACCGCTGATCACCCTTCTGTACCAGTGGAACGAGTCGCGCGGCGTGCGGACCTGAGTCTCGAAGTCGACCTCGACCAGGCCGAACCGCTGCGAGTACCCGGCCTCCCACTCGAAGTTGTCGATCAGCGACCACACGAAGTACCCGGAGACGTCCGCCGCCTGGGCCGCCTTGAGGTGCCCGTCGAGGTAGGCGACCCGGTCGGCGTCCGCGATCCCGGCCGGGAAGCTGCACCCGCTCTCGGTCACGTGCACCGGCGGCAGGTTCGGGTGGCGTTCGCGCAGCTCGCCGATCATCTCGGTCAGCCCGGACGGCACGATCGGCCAGCCGAACCCGGTGCGCTCGAACTCGTCGATCTCCACCAGTTCGAACGGCAGCGGGTTGCCCTCGGACGGTGACCGCAGCCGCGTCGGGTTGTAGTAGTTCACGCCGTAGAAGTCGAGCGGCTGGTTGATCGTGCGCAGATCACCGTCCTGAACGGGCAGAAGATCGGCGACTGCGTCGGGATATCGGCCCGACAGCATCGGGTCCGCGTACAACCAGTTGTGGATTTCGCTGTACGCCTCGGCAGCTGCTACGTCCTCGGGCCCCACGGGCCAGGCCGGCGTGTGGTTGTTCGCCGTGCCAACCGCTTGCGCGCCCGCCGAACGGAGTACTTCGACCGCACGGCCGTGCGCGAGGTTGAGGTGGTGGGCGGTCGGCAACGCGTCGAAGAGCATCGTCTTGCCAGGGGCGTGCTCACCGATCGCGTAACCCTGCAACGTCACCATCGCGGGTTCGTTGACCGGGATCCACAGCTTCACCCGGTCGGCGAGCCGGTCCGCGACGAGCGAGGTGTAGTCGGCGAACCGGTCGGCGATGTCCCGATTGAGCCAACCGCCCTCGTCTTCGAGAGCCGTGGGGGTGTCCCAGTGGTACAACGTCACCACTGGGGCGATACCGACGTCGACGAGCGCGTCGACCAGACGGTCGTAGAAGTCGAGTCCCTCGGCGTTGACAGGTCCTTTGCCGGTGGGCTGGATGCGCGGCCACGCGATCGAGAACCGATACGCGTTCACGCCGAGCTGCGTCATGAGCGCAACGTCCTCGCGCCACCGGTGGTAGTGGTCGCACGCAACGGAAGCGTTCTGGTTCTCGTGTACCGGGGAGAAGGCGTCCCACACCGAGGGACCCCGACCGCCGGCATCGAACGCGCCCTCGATCTGGAACGCGGACGTCGACACTCCCCACAGGAAGTCGCTCATCGATCCTCCAAATGTGAAACTTGTTCGGATCGTAGGCGTGTTGACAGGTTCAGGGAAGTGAAAGAGCCGTACAACAGGCAAGATGGAAGAACCCGAACTACTGGGAGTCGCCGTGACGAGCACCACCCCGCTTCGCCGCCAGCCCGTCCAGCAGCGCAGCGCCAAACGAGTCGAGCGGATGCTCGAAGCCTGCGCCACCCTGATCGACGAGGTGGGCTACGACGGCGTCACCACGACGCTGATCGCGGAGAGAGCGGGCGTCGCGGTCGGCTCGCTCTACCAGTTCTTCCCCGACAAGAGAGCCGTCGTGCAGGCGCTGACCCTGCGCAACGTCGACAAGTTCTCCCAGGGCATCACCGAACGGCTCGAGCAGGCGACGCTCGAACACTGGTGGGACGCCGTGGACACGGTGTTCGACGTCTACGTGACGATGCACCGGGAGATCCCGGCGTTCGGCAAGCTGCACTTCGGCGACGTCGTGGACATGCGACTGCTGGACGACCGCCGCGACAACAACGCCGTCATCTCCGACAAGATCTCGGAGCTGATCTCCGGCAAGTTCAGCATCCCGTTCGGCGAGGTCGGCCTGCCGATCGCGATCGCCGTCGAGGCCGCCGACGCCGTGCTGAAGATGGCGTTCCGCAACAACCCGACGGGCGACCAGGCGATCCTCGTCGAGGCGAAGGCGCTGGTCAGGGGCTACCTGTCGTCGCGCCTGCCCGCCTAGAACTAGCCGAAGTTCCTGCGCTCGCCGCGGTACGTGGGCACGGTGCGCTCGATGCTGTCGCCGTGCACCAGGTGCACCTCGTCGAACCGCTCGAACAGCTCACCGGCCTTGGCGTGCCGCATCCAGACCCGGTCGCCGATCTTCAAGTGCTCGGCGGCCCTGCCGGTGACCGGCGTCTGCACCTCGCCGGCGCCTTCGAGGCCGAGCGTCTTCAGCCCCTCCGGCAGGTACGGCGACGGCTGGCGGTCGGGCGTCGACGTGCCGGACGCGATGTACCCGCCGGCGAACAACGTCGCGACCCGCCTGGTCGGCTTGCGCACCACCGACAACGCGAAGAGCGCCGACGGTTCGGGCTTGAAGGCCTGGTAGCCGTCGAAGAGCGTCGGCCCGAAGAGCCCGGACCCTGCCGCGAGCTCCGTGACGGACGGGTCGGTGCCGGTCAGCTCCAGGCTGCCGGTGCCGCCGCCGTTCACGAACTCCAGCTCTGCGACCTGCCTGACAGCGTTGACCACCGCCGTTCGGCGCTGGATCAGCTCGGGCCCGGACTTCGACTGGATGAACCGGATCCCCAGTGCCCGCAACGGCTGACCGGGCGGGTTGTCGCCGAGGCCGGCGATCTGCCCTTCGTACGCCATGATCCCGACGAGCTTGAACCCGGTGCGCCGCACGATCTTCGCGGCGAGCGCCCCTGCCTGCTGCGCGGTGAAGACCGGCGACCGGCGGACTCCGATGTGGACACCGGGCAACGGCCTCCACGACACGTCGAGCTCCAGGCAGACCCGGATGTCCGCGTGCGGCCCGATCGCCGAGTCCACGAAGTCGAGCGACTCCACCGAGTCGACCATGATCGTCACGCGCTGACGTGCCGTCTCGTTGGCCGCGAGCTTCTGCAGGCTGGCGCGATCCGCCGTCGGATAGGCGACGAGGAGGTCCTCGCTGACGTTCTGCTCCGACAGCCACAACGCCTCGGCCAGCGAGTAGCACATGACCCCGGCGAAACCGGGCCGTTCGAGCACCCGGCTCACCAGGTCGCGCACGCGGATCGACTTGCTCGCCACCCGGATCGGATGACCGGCAGCGCGACGGGCGAGGTCCGCCGCGTTGTGGTCGAAGGCGTCCAGGTCGACGATCGCGAACGGAGGATCCAGGTCCTTCGTCGCGGCATCGAGTCGAGTTCTGCGCATGCTCTGACGGTACGTCCTCAACCCTTGAAACGTGAAGAGCTTTCACTTACGTTACTCGCAGGTCACACTCTCTCGTGGAGGTTCGCGTGTGGACGAACTGGGCTAAAACGGCGTCGTGCTCAGCGCGCATCGTCCACCCGTCCAGCACCGATGAGATCGTCGAGGCGGTCCTCTCCGGCTGCCGCGTGCGCGCCCGCGGCAGCGGCCACTCGTTCAACGACATCGCCGTCGCCTCCGAGGTCGCGCTGGACCTCGACCGCTGGACCGGCATCGTCCGCGCGGACACCGAAACGGGCCTGGTGACCGTCCGCTCCGGCACTCCCCTGTGGGCGTTCAACGCAGACCTGCACCGCCTGGGCCTGGCCATGCCGAACCTGGGCGACATCGACGCCCAGACCGTGGCGGGCGCGGTCTCCACCTCGACCCACGGCACCGGCGGCAAGCTGGGCGTACTGGCCACCGCCATCGAGTCCCTCGAACTGGTCCTGGCCGACGGCTCGGTGGTCACCTGCTCGCGCACCGAACGACCGGACCTGTTCAACGCCGCCCGCGTGGGCCTGGGCGCGCTCGGCGTAATCAGCACCCTGACCCTGCGCTGCGTGCCGTCGTTCGTCCTGCAGGCCTCCGAGTCCCCCGGCCGTCTGGACGCCGTGCTGGAGCAGTTCGACGACCTCTGTGCCGTGGAAGACCACGTCGAGTTCCACTGGTTCACGCACTCGGACCGCGTGATCCTCAAGCGCAACAACAGGATCACCACCCCGGCGCGCCCGCTCTCGAAGCTCCGCCAGACCTGGGAGTACGAGGTGATGGAGAACGCCGCGTTCGGCGCCGTCACCAAGGTGGCGAAGACCTTCCCCCGCTACACCCAGCGCCTCAACGAGCTCTGCGGCTCACTCATCTCCGAACGGTCCTATTCGGACTACTCGCACAACGTCTTCGTGACCCCGCGCCGAGTCCGCTTCGTCGAGACCGAGTTCTCGATCCCCCGCGAGACCCTGATGGACGTGATCGGCGAACTCCGCGCGGTGGCCAGAAAACTGGACGCCCGCGACCACCTGATCGTCCCGTGCGAGGTGCGCGTGGCCCAGGCAGACGACATCTGGCTGTCCACGGCGAACGGCCGCGACACGGCATACATCTCGATGCACCAGGCACTGGGCATGCAGTACAAGGCGTTCTTCGACGCGTACGCGAGCATCGCGGCATCAGTGGGCGGCCGCCCACACTGGGGCAAGATGCACGACCTAACCGCCACGGACCTGCGCCCGCTGTACCCGCACTTCGACGACTTCGTGAAGGTGCGCAACGAGGTGGACCCCGGCCGCACCTTCACGAACGCCTACCTGGACCGCGTGCTCGGCGCCTAGAGAACGAAGGCGAGCCGACCCGACGGCGAAGCCGAGGCGGTTGCCTTTGCTTTTCGCTTTGAGCCAAGAGGGCCCGGCGGTGGGGTCCCATCACGAGTCGCACCACAGCTCTTGCTGCATGAGGAGAGGGGTGTCAAACCGCCACGCTTTTCGGCGGTTTGACAC